>QCUI01000058.1 GCA_003210775.1 Synechococcus sp. AG-679-A04 | reverse complement strand
CCAGCAGAAAAACCAGAAACAGCACCATGAAGATGCCCATGACAGGGGTTGTACCCCATCCGGGCACAACCTTGCCGTACTCGGAGTTGAGGGGACGGAGCAGATCGCCCAAACGAGTGCGTTGTGCCATAGCGGCCCTGAGGTCTCGGGTGAAGTTCAGTCCAGATACTGTAAGGGTCCCGGCCCTGAACAGGGCCGATCCTGTCGAGAGATGTGATGGAAAGCTCCTCCCCGGCGCTGTCGGTGTCAATCGCGGTGTTAACCGCACTGCTCGGACTCACTGGTTTTGGTGTTTACACAGCCTTCGGACCACCGTCCAAGCGTCTGGACGATCCCTTTGATGATCACGACGACTGAGGGGCCAAGCGCAGTTCTTTCAGTGCTCCTGGAGGAATCACGGTGGAGTGTTGTTGATTCTGAATCAACCAGCCCTGATCGCCTGGCGACCACTTCACTCTTGCGCCACCTGGGTTCAACAGCTGAACGAGGACCGCATTTTTAATCGCATCAGCTGATTGATCCGGTCGGATCGAAACCGGTACCAATTCCTTGGGTAGAGCAGGGAAGCCCCGCCAGCGATCACGTGATTCAAGCGGTCCCAGCCAACCAGGTTCACGAAAGTGAATCGCCGCCTGAGCAAGACCATCCCGATACCACCCCTTCGCAACAGGCATCAGGGCCAGGCGATGGCGATGCAGTCGCCGATCAGCCGATGGATCAGGCCAGGTTGGCCCGCGCAGCAACGAGATTCCTAGGTGATGCGATCCGGCATCAACACCCTGAGGACCGTCGAGCAAGACGCCAAGTCCACCACCGGGAGCTGTTGCCTCACTGGCCAACCAGGAGATCACAGGCACCTCCCAACGCCCCTGCTCCATGGGCGTCAAGGCAACAGCAGGTCGTTCGATCACACCACCGCTGGTGTCCGCAGCCCAGCGCACCGCTGGCCTAGCAAGGGGACAGACCATGCGAAGCAGTTCATGGGTTTGACGCCAGTCGATGGTCATTTGCAGCTCTACGGCGGGACTATCGGCTCGCAGCAGCACATCCATGCGCAGCGCGCTGCTATCGATCGAGCTGCGCAGCACCACCCTTGCCACCAGCGGGCCCTGCTCCACAAGCTCCAGCTGCCAATCAGCAGCCATCGGTAGTGGATGCTGTGGGTAATCCGCCGCCAGATCCCAGGCATCCCAGAACTCACCCCGGTCGCGGTAGCGCCTGAACTGCAATGGTTCTGAGAGCTGATCAACACCCTGCTCATCCTGCAGTCGGGTCAGCCCCCTGCGATCCAGCTCAAGCGACAGCAGACCGTTGCAGAGGCGCCAGCTCTGCTCGGCGATGACCTGCACCCGCACCGGATTCCGTACAACAGGAGCAGCGGTCGCAACCGCGGAGGCCTCTGGATGACACTCCAGAGGCAGTGCCATTACCCCCTGGGCCTCCGGCAACTGCACCCACAGATCACCGCCTGGAGCCGCCTGTGAAGGCATGGTGCTGCCTTCACAACACCAGCGACCGCGCGGCAGCCGCACCAGTGGAGACCAGCGCTGCAGGGGCTGAAGCCCGCACCATGCCCAGCGTTGACAAGCCTTATCAAGCGCTGAGTCCGCGTGTGATGCATGGCTGAGCAACTGATGGAGACCGGCAGTCCGCACCACCGCCGCAGCACGGCGAGCCGCTCGCCACTGGGGCTCCGCCTGATCAAACACCTCAGGAATCGATGTTCCCGGGAGAATGTCGTGAAACTGCTGGAACAGCAGCACCTGCCAGTCTCGCCGCTGCGTAGAGCCAGCCCCAAGGGCCTCCACCAGATCAGCCTCCCGCAGCAACCGCTCCAAGGTGCGGTTGTGTCGTTTTTGATCCGGGCGTGAGGTGGCACAGCCCCGATGCAGTTCCAGGTACAGCTCGTCCTTCCAGACGGGCAACGAAGCTCTGAGCGGCTCCAGCTGCGCCAAGTATTCACGGACCGTCCCTGCTCGACGTGGAGCGGCCTGTGAATGGTCTTGCCAGAGCTGCATCTCTTCAAGCATTTCCCTGGTGGGTCCGCCGCCGTGGTCACCAACCCCGGGCAACCACAGCGCCTGATCAACTCCTGTTTTGGCCAAGAAGCGCTGCTGTTCCTGTTGCATGGCCAGTGGATCGGCATCTGTACCAATGCCTGGCAGCATCAAGGCCAGCAGCTCTGCCCCGCCGCGGCCTCGCCAGCGAAACAGACGGTGCGGGAAGACGTTGGTGGAATTCCAGGCCAGCTTGTGTGTGCAGAACCAGCGCACGCCGGTGACGTGAGCAACGGCTGGCAGCCCAGACGCAAATCCGAAACTGTCTGGCAACCAGGCCAGGTCATGCTGCCACTCAGGAAACTGTCTCTGACTGGTCTCCTGACCCAGTGCAAATTGTCGCCAGAGAGAGGCCGTACTCACAAGGACACAGTCGGTCTCAACCCAGGGACCGTTGATGGGCTCCCAACGACCAAGACGACTGGCCTGCTGAATCCGTGCAAACAACGCAGGACGGTGACACTCCATCCACTCGTACAAAGCCGGGGTGGAGTGGGCGAAATGCAGCTCCGGGCAGAGCTCCATCAGGTGCAAAACAGAGCGAAAGGTGCGTTCAGCCGCCTGCCAGGTATCAGCAACAGGCCACAACCAGGCCAAATCCAAATGGGCATGACCCACCCAGTGCAGTCCTCCGGTGGCACGAGCCTGCCCCGCGAGGTGTTGATCAACCTGAGCCGCAGCCTTGTTGGAGAGCGGATCGCAGTCAAGCCACAACTCAGGAACCGACTCTGCCGTGATCCCATTGAGTTCAAGAGCCTGGGGAAGCAAACACCCCTGGGGATCAAGAGCGGGCAGCGCGGGCTCCCTAACCAGATCACTTCTGATCAGTGCGCCATCGTCATGACAAGGACTGCGCAGCTCCAGAAGCACTCTCAGCCCTGCCCCATGCCTCCAGTGAGCCGGAAGCTTCCAGCGGCAACGCGTGTCGAACAGGTCCCCTTCATGCACGAGAACTCCATCCACCCAGAGCCGCACCTGGTCTGCCCACCAACTGAGCACGAGACGCTCAAGGCTGTCCTCGCAGTGCTGCCAATGCTCTGGCCAGGCGATGGTCTGCTCGATTCGCAACCAGACGCCCCCTCTTGGCCAGATCAACAGTCCACGCTTCGCCCAGTCAGGTCGATGCTGCGCCCCCCAGGGCTCTTCAAGGACGGAATGGCGGAGCAAATCGCCGCAACGATGCCAAAAAGGCAGCCGATCGAGGTAGCTGCGACTTCGAAACGTTTCAATCCACGCCAATCGCCGGGGCTGTAGAGGGGGCTGCATCGTGATCTCACAACCTTGAGCCATAAGATGATGGCGCTATCCCAGACGCCGGTCGGTCTCCATGCTCGCCCTCAAGATTTCCGTTTACTCGGTCGTCTTCTTTTTTATCGGGATCTTCGTCTTTGGTTTTCTGGCGAGTGACCCGAGCCGCACCCCGAGTCGCAAAGACCTGGAAGATTGAGTGCAGACGTGATCTGAGCGCACACCGTTCAGGGGTCACGACGAACACTGGTCATTTCAGGATTGATGCAGAGGATGCTCGTGTGAGGATCGGCGGCCACTCCTGAGCGGATTTGCCAGCTTCCCGATCTCCCATCACGATCACGGGACTTCTGGCTGTGGCTGCAGTCCTGGCGGGTCCAGCGCGATCAGAAGGTCTTGAAAACCTGATCGACTTCGGAGTGATTCCTCCCACCCGTGTGGAATCATCCGCTGACGAAGATGGCGATAGTGAGGCGTCCACAACCGAGGCAGAGCAAGCGGAGATTGCAGAACCTCTTGCAGTCGTTCAGCCTCCACCCGAATTGCGCCTGAAGGCCGACCGCCAGACCTACGACGCCAAGCGTCAGTTGTTCGTAGTCGAAGGCAATGTCAGGGCTGTGATCAATGGCGGGGTACTCAAGGCGGATCGCCTGGAGTTCGACACGAATTTCAACAGCCTCTTCGCTCGCGGCAGGGTTCGTTATCGCAAAGGTGCTCAGTATTTCCAGGCCAGCAGCCTGCGGTTCAGCTTGATCCAGGGCAGCGGTTCGATGGAGGACGTTTACGGCGTTCTCGATCTGGATACAGCTGCCGTTGATTTCAACCCACTGGCAAGCAAGCCAACAGTCCCGCCTCCCAACGCACCGCCATCGGGTCAGGTCCCTGCAGAGGATCCAAGCCAAACCAGGCTGCTGCCTGTCATTGAAAGCACTGGCCTGGGATTCCCGTCAGCCATTGACATTGAGCTGGAATCATTCACTGCCAATCGCATCAGCCCTCAGGGAGATGATGAAAGCTTCTGGACCGTTGAGCAGCCGCTACCCAGCGAAGAATGGCTGGTTCCGAACACCACCCAGCCAGCAAGAGAAGCCGACGTGGGCATGGCTTGCCCACCGGCCATCCCACCCATTCCCGACTGGCATCCGCACCCCTGGGCCATCACCGCCTGGGGCGGACAGATGATTGATTCCAACTTCGGCGACACCTTCCTGTTCAACGGAAGGATGCGTCCTGAGTATCTGCTTGGCGTCAGCATGCAGAAGCGCATCTGGCGAGCAGGGCCGCTGCAACTGGAGCTCGAAGCTGACCTGTTCGCCCACCAGGCCTACGAACAACAGGGCGGCCCGTTCAATCAGACCATTCCCAACGCGAACACCCCGGGCCAGACCTTCGGCGAGGGCATCCTGGGCATTGGTGCCCGCCTGTGGCTGCAACCCTGGCTCAGCCTCGGCTTCGTCGAAGGCATCAGCTACAACTCTGCGGTCAGCAATTACGAGCGCACTTACCGCGAGAATTACGCAAATCTGCTCAATTACCTCGCTTTCGAACTGGAAGCAGCGGTGTCTCCGGAGCTTTCCATGGTGGGACGGATCCACCACCGCTCAGGAGCCTTCGGGACTTACAGCGGCGTGAAGGAAGGCAGCAACGCCTACTTGATCGGCCTGCGCTACCGCTGGGGGCAGGATCAACCTGATCCACTGGCTCCTGAAGCACCCCCACCGCTAGGTTGCCCGGGTTCCGACCGCGCAGCGCGGATCCAATCGCAGAGTCTCAGCGAACAACTCGAAGACATCACCCTGGGGAATCCTGTGCGGGAGACAGCTGCGAACTCAGCTGCTGCAGATCTCACAAAGCCTCAGTCGCAGCCCGATGACCCGAGCCTTTCTCCTGCTGAAAAGGAAAAACGTCGCAGCGCGGCCATCGCAGCCATCGACCAACGGATCAGCAGCATTCAGCTACAGCAGCGGCTGGTGATCGAACAAAGCCGGAGTGGCGGTGACGCGGTCCGCAACAGCGAAGTTGTTGCCGCAAACAGATATGGCGGAGTGAAGCCTTCCCAACTGAATCAACTTGAAAAAAGCCAGCTGATCACTGGCGAAATCAGCCGTTGGCGCATCCAGGCGACCCAGGTGCAATTCACCCCCGAGGGCTGGACATCCAGCCGGATGAGCTTCACCAATGATCCCTACACACCGGCTCAAACCCGCATTGATGCAGAGGATGTTGTGGCCACCGAACAAGAGAATGGAGACATCCTGATCAAGAGTCAACGCAACCGCCTGATCGTTGAAGAGCGGTTGCCCATCCCCGTATCCAGGACACAAAGAATTCAGAAACAAGAAGAGGTGGTGAACCGCTGGGTGATGAGCATCGACAACGACGATCGCAGTGGTTTCTTCGTTGGCCGCGAACTCAAGTCCATCGAACTGTCGGACAACTTCATTCTGGATCTGCAACCTCAGTTGCTGGTTCAGCGAGCGATTGACGGCAGCAACGACAGCTACGTGGCACCAGGGACATCCATCGACAGCTCCAAAGTGAAACAAGACAATGCCATCGGGGACCTGTTCGGCCTTGAGGCCGAACTCAGTGGCACGGTGATGGGCTGGAACACTGAGGCGGAAGCCGATATCAGCACGTTTAATCCCAGCAATTTCATGAACGGCAGCCGTTTCTGGGGCAATGTGAATCGCTTCATCAAGCTGCCCCTGATTGGCGAGGTGGAAACCCGTTTCTTTGGGGCCTATCGGTACCGCACCTGGAACGGCTCACTTGGTGAGACCGACGTGTATAGCGCCTACGGCGCTTTCGCTGAGAAGAAGGGCGACTGGCGATGGGGCAAGCTTTCAAACGACTACATCTGGCGCTTTGGCCTCGGTAATTACCAGGCGGAGAGTTTCACGAGTACCAACCTCATCGACACCACGCGCGCCAATTTCTACGGATCGTTGAACAGCAGCTATCCACTCTGGCGCGGCAAACCTGCTGCGCTCACACCGGAAGCGGCTTACCGCTACTCGCCGGTAGCCATTGTGCCTGGCCTAACTCTGCGCACCAACATCAATACATCCCTCGCTGCCTTCGGGAACGGAAAGAGTCAGAACACGATCAGCCTCACCGGCGGACCAACGCTCACTCTGGGCACATTCAGCAAGTCTTTTCTTGACTACACCCAGCTCTCCATCGCCGGTGGCGGCACCCTAAAAAACGGAGACAGTCCGTTTGAATTCGACCAGTCAGTGGACCTGGCCACCCTCGGCGTCGGCATCACCCAGCAGCTTGCTGGGCCGTTGCTTCTGAATGCAGGCATTGGCGTGAACATTGATCCCAACTCCGAGTTCTACGGCAATGTGATCAATTCCAATATTGAGCTGCGCTGGCAGCGCCGCAGCTACGACCTTGGGTTCTACTTCAATCCCTATGAGGGAATCGGCGGTTTCCGCTTCCGCCTGAATGACTTCAACTTCACAGGGACGGGGCAGCCCTTCATCCCCTACACACCACGCAATCTGCCCAACGAACTTGAAAGGCGACCGTTCTAAACAGAACCTGCCTTAATTCGGTCCACCTCCATAAATCAGATGGCTGCCGGTGAGATCCGCACCTGCAAAACGCATGCCATCTGTGCGTACGTCCGGCGCATAGGCATTGATCACCACAGCTCCACGTAGATCAGCACGGCGCAGATCGGTTCCAGAGAGATCGGCATTACTGAGTTGCACTCCCTGCAGATCAGCGCCATCGAGACGGGCACCACTCAGATCTGCGCCCTCAAGGTTGGCTTCACGCAAATCAGCATCTCGGAGGTCAGCATCGCGAAGGTCAGCACCGATCAGGTGAGCACCCTGCAAACGAGCCGATCGCAGATCACAGCCGAAGCAGGCCCCGCTGCTTAGTAATCGCTCCCTGGCAGATCCATGAGGCTGCACGAGCAATGATTGAACAGGTTCAGCCTTCGCCGCAACAGGAATCAGTGCGCTAATCAGAAGGACTGCAGCAAGCTGAATGGGTCGGAACTGATTCATGGCAGCAGGGCCTCTGTCTCAGTCTTAGACAATCTGGTCTCTCCCTGCCATGGGGCATTCATCAAAAGCTTCCCCCGTGCTCAAAAACCATTCAAATAGGGGAGTGCCTCCATCGTGCGGGTGAGCTCCGCATCTCTTGCCACGAGCTGGCCAGTGGCATCCCACTGGCCAGTGCGGAGCATGTCCAGAGATCCTGAAGCCAGAGAAATGGTCTGAGACGTTGATCCATCACTGAAGCTGAGCGCATGAAGATCGAGCGTCCATTCAGCAGTTGCATCAGCCTCAACCGCATCCTGAAGGGCACGGATCTGATCAGCCATGGCCGTGGCACAGGGAATTCCCAGCGCGAGGCAGTTGCCTTGAAAGATCTCGGCATAACTCACACCCAACACCGCACGGATTCCCCAGCGCATCAGTGCCTGCGGCGCATGTTCACGACTTGAACCACAGCCGAAATTGTCATTAACGACCAGGATCGACGCTCCCTGATGCTCTGGCTGGTCAAACGGATGTGCTCCCGCCAGTTCCTTGCGATCATCGGCAAAGGCCTGTTCACCAAGAGCTTCAAAGCTCACACACTTGAGAAAGCGGGCTGGAATGATCCGGTCTGTATCGATGTCATCACCCCGCAGTACAAGTCCACGGCCAGACACACGGCCGATCGGGCCCTGAGGGAAGGCGGTGGTCTCAGTCATCACAAAACAATCAGCGTGGGGCGAAATGGTCAGGGGCGGGTGGAACTGAATGCGGTGTGCACTCAGCTCAGCTGACGCACATCGCTCACCCGTCCGGCGATGGCAGCTGCAGCCACCATCGCCGGACTCATCAACAGAGTTCGGCCACTGGAGGAACCCTGACGCCCCTTGAAATTACGGTTGCTTGAACTCGCACTGATCTGGCTGCCTTCGAGACGGTCAGGGTTCATGGCCAGACACATCGAACAGCCAGGCTCACGCCATTCAAAACCTGCCTCACGAAAGACCTGATCAAGCCCTTCCTTGATCGCGGCACGAGCCACCTGTTCCGAACCGGGCACCACAAAAGCCTTGATGCCATCGGCGACGTGCCGACCGCGAGCCACAGCAGCTGCGGCCTGCAGATCACTGAGACGACCATTGGTACAACTGCCAATGAAACAGACATCCACAGGCACTCCTTCAATGGGCTGTCCGGGAGCGAGATGCATGTAGCGATAGGCCTCTTCGGCAATCGGGCGGTCGGCCGGATCAAGCTGGTCTGAAATCGGTACGCGTTCATCGACCCCGATGCCCTGCCCAGGCGTGATGCCCCAGGTCACCGTGGGGGCGATGGCAGCAGCATCGAAGCGAATTTCATCATCGAAACTCGCATCGTCATTCGACGCGAGTGAACTCCACCAGGCGACAGCACGGTCCCAGATCTCCGCAGCTGGAGCTTCGGCGCGACCCTTCAAATAATCAAAGGTGATCTGATCAGGATTGACGTAGCCACAGCGTGCACCTCCCTCAATCGCCATGTTGCAAAGGGTCATCCGCTCTTCCATGGAAAGGACCTCAATCGCAGGCCCTGCGAATTCATAGGCGTAGCCAACGCCGGCTTTCACACCGAGAGTCCGAATCACATGGAGAATCAGATCCTTAGCGAAGACCCCATCAGTCAGTCGGTTCTCCACCCAGATGCGGCGTACCTTGAGCTTGCTCATGGCAAGGCTCTGACTGGCGAGCACGTCGCGCACCTGGCTCGTACCGATACCGAAGGCAATCGCCCCGAACGCTCCATGCGTGGAGGTATGAGAATCACCGCAGGCAACCGTCATTCCCGGCTGGGTGAGACCCAGTTCAGGTGCAATCACATGCACGATTCCCTGACGACCGCTACCCAGCCCGTTAAGTGTGATGCCATGACGAGCGCAATTGCGCTCGAGAGTGCTCAGCATCTGCTCGGCCAGGGGATCAGAGAACGGTCGCTCCTGGCTGATGGTGGGAACGATGTGATCCACCGTGGCAACTGTGCGCTCAGGGCAGCGCACTGGAAGGCCCTTGTCGTCCAGGGCGGCAAAGGCCTGAGGACTTGTGACCTCGTGAATTAGATGAAGACCAATGAACAGCTGAGTGGCACCTCCGGGAAGATCTGCGACGCAGTGCAGATCCCAGACCTTGTCGTAGAGGGTTCCGCTGCTCATTTCATGTCAGCCGTCAGCTGTCAACCCTAATGGCCGACATCCATCACATCGACGCCAACAGACGTAATCGCAATCGATTCAGTGCCTCTCCCACGCTCACGGTACGGACCCAGTCGCGTCCGCGACTTTCACCAAGACGGATGGGCTGGCTGACGCAACCATCGGGGCCAGCAACGGCGATGTACACCAAGCCAACCGGCTTCTCCGCTGAACCACCAGCAGGGCCAGCAATGCCCGTCACCGCCATCGACCAGTCGCTGCCCGTGACGCGTCGCGCACCCTCAGCCATGGCTTGAGCCACAGGATCACTGACCGCCCCGAACTCCTCAAGAAGATCAGCTGAAACACCAAGCAACTGCTGTTTGACGGCATTGGAGTAGGCGATCACTCCACCTAGCAGCACATCAGAGGATCCTGGCATCGCCGTGAGTTCTGCCCCCAACCCGCCGCCGGTGCAGGATTCCGCGACCGAGAGAGTTTGCTTTCGCTGGCGCAGCTGTTCGAGAACCACGCAAGCCAGCGACTGAGCATCACTGCCAAAAAAGAGCGTGCCAGTGCGCTGACGCAACTCTGCCTCTGTGGCATCCAACAATCGCAGTGCCTCAACTTCGGCTGGGGCATGAGCCGTGATGCGCAGCTTGACCTCACCAAGACCGGCATAGGGCGCCACTGTGGGATTGCTCTGATCAAGCAGATCATGGAGCTGTTCAGCAAGGCTGGACTCTCCGATGCCCCAGAAACGCATCAATCGACTGCTGAACACTCCTTTTGAAAGCCCGGATTGTTGAAACCAGGGCACTGCAGTGGCCTGCCACATCGCTCGCATCTCGCTGGGCACACCTGGGAAGGTGAGCACCGTGAATCCCTCATTCGGGGACCAGATCATTCCTGGAGCCGTTCCGGTGGCATTGGGCAGCAGGCCTGCACCGAGGGGCAATAAAGCCTGCCGGCGCGTCTCGGCTCCAGGCATCCGCCCGCGACTGCGGGCTTTGGCTGTGATGTCGTCCCAGACTTCGGGACGCTCCTCCAACGGTGTGGAGAACGCAGCTGCAATCGTTTCGGTGGTGAGGTCGTCAGGCGTCGGACCCAGGCCACCGGTGGTAATCAGCACCCGTGAACGACGAGAGATGGCCTGCCCCTCAGCAATCAAGCGTTCACGGTTGTCCCCACCCACGGTCTGACGGAAATGAGGCAATCCAAGAGCTGCCAGTTGCTCTGCAAGCCAGCGTGCATTGCCGTTGACGATGTTGCCGAGCAACAGCTCGGTGCCGACGCAAAGAATCTCAACCCCAGAGGATGGGGAGGCTTCAGCCACGGGAATCCGAACAGCACGACTGGGCGCACTCTTGCTGAGATTCCTGCTCGGGCGCCTCAAGCACAATGTCACTGTGGCGATGGCGCTGCATCACCATCACTGTTCCCACGAGAATCGCTGTAGCCAACGCCAGCCAGAGGAAACGCATCTCGACATTGGCCACCACCATGGCAATCGACGCCAACCACTGCGTGAACACGTAAATCAGCAGGACAGTTCTGCGATGACTGAAACCTGCACGCAGTAAACGGTGGTGGAGATGGCGACGATCGGGATAGAAAGGCGAACGGCCTGAGCGCAAGCGCCCCATGATCACCGCTGACATATCGGCCAGAGGCAGGGAAAGGATCAACAGCGGCAAGAGAAGGCTGACTGTGGTGAGTCCCTTGGCAGGCCCAACGATGCTGATCGCCGCGAGGCTGAAACCCAAGAAATAGGAGCCCCCATCGCCCATGAAAATGCGGGCGGGGTTGAAATTATGTCGAAGGAATCCGAGACAGCAGCCAGCCAGTGATGCTGCCAAGAAAGCAGCTGCCACCTGATGCAGAGAAAAGCTCACTGACACCAGACCGATCGCAGCGATTCCGGCAACGCCGGCAGCCAGCCCATCGAGACCATCCAGCCAATTGATCGCATTGGTGATTCCGACAAGCCAGATCACAGTGGCCAGAAGACTGATCACATCCGGAAGGATCACTGCTTCGGCGCTGCTGGAGAGCCAGGGAAGATCAATCGCACCGATCTGAACCCCCTGTGACCAGACCACAACAGCCACAGCCACCTGACCAGCCAATCTCGGCCAGGGGGAGAGAGAGAAAAGGTCATCAGCCAGGCCGATCACAAAAAAGCAAAGTGATCCAGCCAGGGTTGTCCAAATCAGCTGATCTCGCGCCGGGGTCAACATCCCGAACCCACCTAACAACCAGGTGAGACCGAGCGCCAGACAAAATCCCAGCACCATTGCAATGCCGCCGAGACGCACCATCGGGACGCTGTGCTGCTTGCGAGCATCTGGGGCGTCAGTAAAGCCGTGTCTGAGTCCGAGCCGCATCACCAATGGCGCAATCGCTGTAGTGATCAACGTCGACGTGACGAAGATCCCAACAGCAACTGCGAGGGGAGTACTCGCGAGAGTCAAACAAAACTCCGGAGGTGGCGACCCGGACAGGGCCGAACCACCAAGATCCTAGGCAGCCCTCTATGCAGGATCCAGTGGACCGTGGTCCAGTCAGGCAAGCGCCGGCTCTGCAGCAGTGGAGTAGAGGGGGAAGCGGCTGCACAGGCTGGCCACCCTCTCGAGGCAACTTGCCTGAATGGCGTCGTCCTCAGGATTGAGCAATCGGTCAGCGATCACATCGGCCACTTCACGGAAGGCTGCGGCATCAAAACCCCTTGTTGTGAGGGCTGCAGTACCCAGACGCAGGCCGCTGGTCACGAAGGGCGACTCGGGATCAAAGGGAACAGTGTTCTTGTTAGCGGTGATGTGAACATCACTCACGAGCAGATCTGCGACCTTTCCGGTCATCCCGATTCCCCTCAGATCAAGAAGAACCAAATGGTTCTCGGTGCCACCGCTCACCACATCAATCCCCCGCTCGATCAAGCGCTCCGCCAGTGCGGATGCATTGGCCACCACCTGCTGGCTGTAGGTCTTGAACGAGGGCAGCAACGCCTCTCCAAAGGCGACTGCCTTGGCAGCGATGACATGCTCAAGGGGGCCGCCTTGACTGCCGGGGAACACGGCCTTATCGAATTTTTTTGCGAACTCAGCATCGCGGCAGAGGATCAGGCCGCCACGAGGCCCGCGCAATGTTTTGTGCGTGGTGGTCGTCACGACATCGCAGTGAGGAACTGGGCTTGGATGAACATCCGCTGCCACAAGTCCGGCGATATGGGCCATATCTGCGAGCAGAAAGGCGCCCACCTCATCGGCGATCGCGCGGAACGCTGCGAAATCAATAATGCGGGGATAGGCGGAGTACCCACAGACAATCAGCTTCGGCTTGTGCTCGAGAGCCAGTGCGCGGATCGCCTCCATATCAAGGCGCTGGGTTTGCTTGTCGACGCCGTACTGAACGACGTTGAACCACTTGCCACTGACGTTGACCGGAGAACCGTGGGTGAGATGGCCCCCATGGGAGAGGTCAAGACCCATGATCGTGTCACCGGGCTGAAGCAGCGCCAGAAACACGGCAAAGTTCGCCTGAGCGCCGCTGTGAGGCTGAACATTGGCCCAGGCTGCACCAAACAACTGCTTGGCGCGCTCGATCGCCAGCTCTTCGATTGCATCAACATGCTCACAACCGCCGTAATAGCGCTTGCTCGGCAACCCTTCGGCGTACTTGTTGGTCAGCACAGAGCCTTGAGCGTCCATCACCGCCCTTGATGCGAAGTTCTCGGAGGCAATCAGCTCCAGATGAGTCTCCTGACGCCTCTGTTCCTGATCAATCAGGCCAGCAATGGCAGGGTCGGACGATGCCAGAGATGCATTGATCGGGGTCGAAGCGAAATCTGCCATGCGTCGCAATATTGCTTTGCCCGAATCGTAAGCAACGAGTCCTGCCTTGACGTGACGTGACAGGACGTGAGCAAAAAAAAACTGCCCTGGGGCAGTTTCACAAACGCGCCTGGAGAGATTCGAACTCCCGACCCTCTGATCCGTAGTCAGATGCTCTAATCCGCTGAGCTACAAGCGCTGGCGTCACACCATCTGACCCCACGAAGGTGCCGTTCGTCAACAGGATCCCATCCACGCGCCAGAATCGTTGCACTGCAACGACACTTCCCAATGCCCATCCGCTGGTACGGCACCGGTGACAACACAGATCCTCTTTACAGGCATTACAGCCGGATTGTGAATTTCACACTGCATGCTGGGGCTTTCGTTGCAGTCAACAGTGGTCTGTGGTTTGTCCAGTCGATGCGGCACTCATGGAATCACCTGGATCTCTTCACTGAAATCTGGTTGGCCGCCCTGTTGATCCACCTGGCTGTGGTTCTGAAGCTGAGGCCCATTGAGGATGCGGACAGCCGTGAATCCTGACGGCACGATGGTTGAAGACACCCCCTTGCCATGACCCTTGATGCTGCTGACCTGAAAGACCTCACTGCAACCCTGAGTGAACGGCTTTATCTCCAGATTGCTGGCTGGCATCTCTACCTCGGAGATGCTGGCTTGGCTGAGACTCTGGCCATTGAATGCAGTGCTCTGCTGGACCAGGGTCCAGCCGTCTGCGCTCGACGCGCACTGGAAGCAGTGCAAGTTCCCATCGGTGCTGGAAGTAGCCGGCTGCCGCTTGCCCGCTTATTGCCTTCCTCTCAACTTTCCGAGCTGGAGCAGATTCTCGAGGACCACTGCCGATAAGGTTGCTGAGCTTCAGGAAGTGCGCGTGCTCATCATCGAGGTCACCAATGCCCGCGACGTGGTGCGTCAGCGCATCGGTCGCCTGGGTGAGCGGCTGATCGGCAAGGTGGTCGATCCCGAAGCACAGGTGGAGAAAGCCCTGATTCAAGAAATCGATACTGCTTTTCGGGAATTCGGCATCGAAGCAAGGATCTTGTCCGTGCAAGGCCCTCAGTTGGTTGGGCGCCAGCACATTGAGCTCCCCATACAAGTGAGAGAAGAGCGAGAGGTTCGGCTCAACGACGCCGAAAACGACTGACAATCCCACGGTTGATCTCGCTCACCTCCGGTACAGCCAGGGC
>QCUI01000057.1 GCA_003210775.1 Synechococcus sp. AG-679-A04 | reverse complement strand
TCAGTAGGTTCGGTCCAATACGGTTCTCTCGACCGAACGCTGTAGTGACGAAGAGCACAGCTGCGATAGGGTCAATTACATGACGGAGAGCGACGGGATGTTTAACCCTGAGTTTCTGACCACCGACAACCAGGAGGGACAGCCCGTCAATGGCCTGATTCAGTACCTGCAGGATCAATCGCCGGACGTGCTGCAACGCGTAGCCAAATCGGCCAGTCCCGACATTCAGGACATCATTCGCCACAACGTTCAAGGACTACTGGGAATGCTTCCCGGTGAACAGTTCGAGGTGAAAGTGACTTCCAATCGCGACAATCTGGCGAACATGCTTGCTTCCGCGATGATGACTGGATATTTCCTACGGCAGATGGAGCAGCGTAAGGAACTGGAAGAAACCTTGTTCGGCGATGATGAAATGGCGATCGACTCCGATTCAGATCTTTAAATCAGAGTGAATCATTCAGTGATCAGCGACAGCGTCGTTGTTCACATCGAAGACTCAACATTCTTGGGAAGAACCCCGAAGTCGAGAAGTCTTTGATCAATGCTTCCCAGGAACTCCCAGTTGCCGTCACTGGGGGCCCATTCCCTCATCATGAGCTGCTCTCTCAGCTGAACCACCTGCAAGGTGGAGAACGCAAGCGGGGCTGAATAGTGAGCTGGCACCAGCCAGTGCAGATCCCGCTGCTGTTCGAGGCGAGCTAACCAAGCAATCAACGACTTTCGCTCGCGAGGCAGCACCAGTCGCTCCAGAACCGGTGCCACCTGGAGTCGCGGTTGATCATCTCCCATCAGAGCTCTTGCTGAGTCGAGCCACCCGGGTTTCCAGGCAAAGGGGTAGATCCCGAAATGGGTTCTCGCACTGCGCAGACCCGGCCGAAAGGCATACCGAATCACCTGCAGCCAACTAGGTACATCCAGCGGTTCAGGGCGAAGGTAGGAGGCAAACAGCACAAGCCTCGCCCAGCCGCGGCGGCGATTATCCGGGGTGTCTTCAAAGGGTTGATCACCGCGATCACGGGCATGAAACAGCAACGGTGCAGGGTCGTTCTCAAAGACCTCCGGGGGTTCCGACGAAATGCCAACCAGGGCATCGGTCACCAGTAGTGCACCCGAGGGGCGGTGCAAACAGCTCACCTCCTGAAAACGACCGACACCCAGATCCAAGGGGCCCAATGAAATCCACTCGCACACCTCGGGATGGGGCACACCGTTTTCAAGCAACACCCGGGTTCTGCCGGCGGGCACCCCCAGCCAAGACAGCGGCAAGTTGATCGGGAAACTCCATTGGCCAGGACAGACCCAGAGATCAGCTTCCGGAAAGGCTCTGGCCAGCGGAGCCAACGGCAGCTTGTGCTCCAAGCCCGAAGCGGTGGGCAACACAATGCTGAGCACCGCTCCATGTTCAGCTTCTAGCTTGCGAAGCAGGAAGCGAAGCTCGCCAGTGGGCGGCAGTGGATTCACCAGCATCAAGCCGCCGGGAACCTTCACCACCGTGAGCCGGATCGGCACCGCCACGTAATACACACCCTGAAGCTGCTCCAGGCTCCAGATCTGTCCGGGAATCAGCTCTTCAAAATGAGTGGCACGGCGGCCATAGGGATACAACGGCAGCAGCGGCCACCAGGGCCAGCTTTGGTCCTGCGCCGAGATGCCCTCAGTTGCCCTCAGATCGCCTGGCATCACACAAATTGACTCTTTCAGGCGCCAGGCCCACGGTTCTACGTTTCATGGTACTGAGGCGCAACCTACGTAAGGCATCCCGAGTTTCAGCACTGACAATCAACATTTAAGGCTTCAGAAAAAGCTGGCAGTCAATTCACAGAAGTCAAACGTCCAAGAGATCTAGACACCCAGGAGAGGGAAATCATGCTTCCACTCTCAGAAACCATTCTGGTTGCATTGATTAAATATAAATCTTTTACTTTTGAGCCCAATAGCTTGCATTCTCCCCCAATAGGAGGAAGGCATTGAGGACAAGACCCCCCGAATGGGGGATACGCCTAAGGTCAGTTCAAGCGATTCTGATGTCGCAGGCAAAACCAGCATCAACCGGATAAGCCTGTGCCCTCTAGCTGAACCCTGGAGGGCTTTTACCTCACAATTATCATCTGATAAAGAGATATTCAATCTCTTCATCTGATAAAATTTCAGGGCACTGAGGTTCAGACAGTGACAAAACACAGTCCATCAACCTCACTGCAACCAAATGTCAAGCGACATAACAGCGCCAGTCCTACAATCACTTTATCTATCAACAAACAGCGCTGACTTAAGCAGCGGTTCAGTTACTTTAACAGCCACTGCAAAATTAACAGATGATATAAGTGGTGTATTTGATGGCGAAAAGGCTGATGGAACTCTGTCAAGCCCATCAGAAGCCACTTGGAATAGTCCCAGTGGAAATCAGAGACTGACAATAGATTTCACTTCCTTATCAGATGGAAGTTATCAAAACGGTACTTTTACAGCAAAAACAGTATTACCCGCAAATTCCGAGCAAGGCACCTGGTCTCTTGATCAGTTCTATATCAAGGATGAAGCTGGCAATAGCAAGGATTTAAGCAAAAGTGAGCTAGAGGCTCTTGGTATTAAAACAAGCCTAGAAGTGATCTACGGCTCGAGTAATGGCAGTGGCAGCAGCAGTGGTGGTGGCGCTGGTGGTGGTGCTGCTCCCAGTTCCTCTGGCACTGCGAACAACACCCAGTCCATCGAAAACACTGTCGTTAACGGTAGGAGTTATCTCAGCAATGGCACCGAAGCATTAACGAATCAGGCCAACATCAACATTGGACTTTTAGGAGGCAATGATTTCCTTGAAGTCACAGGCGGTTCCAATAACTTTGCCAACGGCAACAATGGAGAAGACCACATTGTCTTACGAGGCGGTCAAGGGAAATATCTTGGCGGAAACAACAACGACAAGATCGAAGTTTTCAACGCAGGGGCTGGATCCTGGGTCAATGGCAACAACGGAACTGATTTCATCACGGGCTCTGTTGATGGCATGACCTACAGAGGTGGCGCTGATAACGATCGGCTTGCAGTCAGTGCAGGCTCTGTCTGGGGCGACAAAGGTGCAGACACCTTCCAGGCAACTGCTGGTGGGGGTGTTGCCATGATTCAGGACTACACAGCCGGCTTAGATCTGATTCAAGGAGTTGCTGGTGGTGGCTTCACGCTGACTGATCAGGGCTTGACCTATGGCGTTGGTGGTGATCAGATGCTCTTGCTCAAAGGCATCACCGATGCCTCTCAGGTCACCGTGATCTGATCACTCTTCAGATCACTGGTTGCTTGTAGCTGACCAGACCCAACTCCTCACAAACACTTGCCCACAATCACGACCAGTTGCACAAAAAACTGGGGACAACTGAGGGATTACCCTCTCAAACTCACTGTAATCAAACACTCTCAAGTGGCAGCAGCGGCTAGAAACCCCAGCGCTGATCAGCAGGATTCACACCAGCTCCAGCCACCACTCTCCCCATCAATGCAGTGATTCTGCAGAGGAATGGATCAGGCCAGGGTGAAAGCACCCACCCCGGCGCAAAAAAGCACCACACGCCAACCAAACCAGGTTGAACTCAGCGCCCCCGATTTCCGTTTGCCAGACGGGCTGAAACAAGGCCGCCAGCAGGATGCCCACCACCGATGCATTGATACCCAGCAGGGCTCGACGCATCGGAGCCAATCGGCCCAGGTCACTCCAGAAGGGCAAGAGCCCGCCAATCAACATGAACGAGGGGAAAAAGAGAGCGATGAGCGCCAAGGCAGAGCCAGCAATGCCCTGAAGCCCTGGCTGCAGATCAAAGCCAAGAAAGGCCGCGAAGCTGAACATCGGCCCTGGCACCGCCTGGGCTGCGCCGTACCCCGCGAGAAACTGCTGCAGGCCAATCCAACCGCTGGGCACCAGCGCTTGCTCCAGCGAGGGGAGCACCACATGAATACAGCCGCCAATTTTTACATGTCTTGTTGAATATCAATTTCAACAAAATAAGTCATTGGTTTGTCTGAACAGTTGTTCGGCGAATTCCTGCTTGGTTGAAGGATTTTTATATGATCTTTTTAAGAACGATAACGATTGTTAAGTGCGTTTTGGGCTTATCATAATGACTCCGTTAATCAGTCTATGTTAATATGGCTTAGTATTTTTTTCAACTCAGACTTGCAAGCGAATGGAAGTTTTGGTCGAACCATTATTAGATGAGAAGATGCTTGAGTCTTTTTGCTTAGCATTGCGTCAGAATGAAGAGCATTGGGTTTCAGGTCACAAAACCGCAGGTTGGTACGCAAAAACGGTTAAAAATAATCGACAGCTTGCGATAAATTGCGCTCTTTATCGACAACTATCGGTTCAACTCCATCAATTGTTGATGAACCAACCATTGATGAATTCTATGGTATTCCCCAAAGCAATTCATTCATTGATCTTTAGTCGTTCTGGCCCTGGTGAAGGCTATGGAAGGCATCTTGATAGTGTGAGAATGCCTCATGGGCGCACTGACTTATCTTTTACTGTTGCTCTCTCAAATCCCGAGGATTACGAAGGTGGAGATCTTGTTTTAGAGATGCAATCCGTTGAAAGACGGTTTCGACTGTCAGCGGGGGATGTTGTGATTTACCCCAGTACATTGCTTCATAGAGTTGAACCTGTGAAATCGGGTGAACGCTTCGTAGCAGTTGGATGGATTCAAAGTCGAATTCGTCGAGCTGATCAAAGGGAGTTGCTATTTGAGCTCGATCGAGCACGACGTCTCCAGTTTATCAATCATGGAAAGGATGATGTGTTTGATTTAGTATCGCGTAGCTATAATAATTTGTTTAGGCTATGGGACGAAGGCTGATCTCAAAGTATTTCAAATAAATTATCAAAATAGCTTCTACCTCTGATTACTAGCTATCACCTATGACAGGGCATTATCTATTTTGTTGTCTATCACCTTGGACAGTCTTCTCTTGCACTCCCTTGTCTATCCAACAGCTAATAACATGCTTGAATGCCTTGCTTGATCGAAACCTAATGCAAGCCACTTTTTAGCAAATTCAATGTCTGGCATGAGGCCTCACTGAGATCTGGCAGGCAATCGTTGCATGATCAAAACACGAGCTTGAATCAGGATTCAATCGGTGCAAGATCAGGAGTTCCCACAGTCTGATTCAGTCCAATGCTGGTTGCACGAGTGAACATCGTCTGAATGCACTTAGTCTCAGCATGGCCAGTACCTATGAGCTTGATCGATCGTTACTTTCCTTTTTCACTCGAGGCGTCTCTGAATTTGATTATAAGGTAGATCAAGCTTAATTGTTAGAACAAAAGTCGTAATTTTTGAATACTGATAATGAGTATTTAGCATTAAGCTGATTGCTATACCTTGGGGTTTGCGGCAATAAAGTCCTTATCGGTAATGATTCGATGCGCAATGAATTAATCCGATTCATGGCTATTAATTTGCAATGGATTTGACGAAGCTAATCCTTTGCTTTCGCTTAATAAGGCAGGTATGGCTTGGGTTTTCTCTGGCCTCTTTTGAAAATCTTTTGCATTTGGTGACGACTATTCTTTGAATTGCATTCATTGTTTTTCCGGTTAATGCAAATCGAGGCTTGGGTTGCCAGGCTCCTAGCAAAGATCATGATTTCCTCAAAAGGATTGACCCTTTCCTTGGTTGGCTTAAAATATAAATTAGCACAGGGTTTGTGAAAGCAATGTCGACAGTAGTGTTTTCTGATGACTTTTCCTCTGGAACTATCGATACGGCAAAATGGCTTCCCCTTTATACAGGTGGTGAGCTTCGAGGAAGCGGCAGCGGAGGAAATGGATCAAGCGGTACGGATGGCTTCATCGGCACGAATAACAATTCACTGCTTCTGAGGGGTGGGGGCGGTGATGAAAGACATGTCACAACTCAAAGTCTTTCTACGGTCGGTGGAGCGGGGGTTATTTCGTTCGACTTGATTCAAGGATCGGATGACAATGGAGGCGAGGATCCTGATAATAATGAAGGACTACTCCTCGCTCATTCCATCGACGGAGGAACTACATTTATCGATTATGTCCATTTTCTTACTGAGAAGGACTTCGTTGAGGGAACGACACCTGATGTCTCTTATCCTGCCGGTGCTACGCCTTCGCAACCCTTTTGGGGGTTATATGTGGGGGGTGAAGGTGGTGGTTATAGCGAACAAATTACCTGGAAGACTTTTACGGCTCCGATTCCCAGTGCGGTGATCGGCGAAAGTAACGTCCGATTCAAATGGTACCAAAAAGGTTATAGTGCTTCTCAAGCTCATTATGATGTTTGGAGCATTGATAATGTTGAAATCAGTCTTTCTTCGCCAACATTAACCTCTGCAGTTTATGATGTTTCATCCGGTGTTCTTACTGTTACTGGCAGCGATCTTGTTGCGAATTCGGGCTCAACGAATGACATTGATATCTCCAAGCTGACGGTTACTGGAGAAGGTGGCAACACCTATACGCTCACTTCTAATGATGTTGAGCTCACATCAGCAACGGCTTTTTCCGTCACCCTCAATCCTGCTGATCAACTTCAAGTCGCGGGCCTGCTCAATAAGAACGGCACCTCCTCCGGCGGCGGCACCACTTACAACATTGCTTCAGCTACTGGTTGGAATCCTGGCGCCGCTTCCTCACCGGCAGACAGCACCGGCAACGCCATCACCGTCTCCAATGTCGCCGCTTCCTCACCGGCAGACAGCAGCAGTTCAAGCAGTGCGCTCAGCTCAATCTTCAACAAAATCATTAATGGCCGCAGATTCTGGACGGACAAGATTGAAACGTTGACGGGTCAATCCCATATCAATCATGGGCTTCTCGGTGGTAACGATTACCTTGAAGTGATCGGAGGAATTAACAACTTCGCCAATGGCAATAATGGTGAAGATCACATCGTCCTGCGCGGTGGCCATGGTCGCTATCTTGGTGGCGCTCATAACGACAAGATCGTTGTTTTGCACTCAGACCTTGGCTCCTGGGTGAACGGCAACAATGGCGTTGATGTCATCAGAGGCTCTGCAGGCGGAATGACCTACAGGGGTGGTCCTGGCGATGATGTATTTGCTGTTAGTGCTGGAGATGTCTGGGGCGATAAGGATTCAGACACCTTCCAAGCAACAGCAGGTGCAGAATTCGCCACCATTCACGACTACACAGTCGGATTAGACAAAATCCAAGGAGTTGCTGGTGGTGGCTTCTCGCTCACCGATCAGGGCTTGCTTTACAGCCTCGGCGACGATCAGATGCTCTTGCTCAAAGGCATCACCGATGCCTCTCAGGTCACAGTGATCTGATCAATCTTCAAATCTCAAGTTGTTCGCTGCGATCCAGATCAGACCTGTCACCAGCACTTGCCCACAATCACGCCCAGTTGCACAAAATTCCAAGGACAAATGAGGGATCACCCCCCTTGAACCATCGCAAGCATTTGCTCCTTAGTGGCAGCAGCGGCCACCAGGGCCAGAGCTGATCAACAGGATTCACACCAGCTCCAGCCACCACGCTCCCCATCAATGCAGTGATTCTGCAGAGGAATGGATCAGGCCAGGGGGAAAGCACCAACCGCGGCACAAAACAGCATCCCATACCTGGCATAATTGAGCGCAATAGTTATCAACTAAAGACACTGCAGCAGACTGTTGCTACGACTGCTGAACAGACCTGATACTCATGTCCGAAGAACAACTTAAGGCTTTTTTCGCAAAAGCTCAAACTGACGCCATGCTGAAGAGCAAATTGCAGACAGAAACCAGCGTTGATGAAATTGTGGCTCTTGCGAAGGCCTCTGGGTTTACGATTGACGAGGAGGATCTCCTTAAAGTTCAATCTGAACTTTCCGAGGAGGAACTAGGAAGCCTATCTGGAGGCGTTCAGATTGGCCTGGGAGTGTGCAATGAGTAGCTTGACGAATCTCATGAATTACTGAAAAGATTATTTATCCAAACCTCCTTACTTATTCACAAAAGCTCGCGTTCTGCTCGAGTGATGGATAAACTGCCTAGCAGCTTTAATCCATCCAATGCATTAGGTTGGAATCGGATGCCAAAATTACAACTTATTGCCACACTAAAAAATCAGTTCTCAAAATCACATGACACAATCACAAATTGAAGCATTCCTTCAAGCAGCTTCTTCAGACGCGACGCTTCAGAACAAAATACAAGCAGCCGGGGATCCCGAGTCATTGGTTGAGATCGCTCGGCAAGCCGGATTTTCCATCTCAGTAGATGACATCAAAAATGGCCAATCAGAATTGTCAGAAGAGGAACTTCAGGGGATATCAGGGGGAGGGGTCATAAATTATAAGAACGCCCTCTGCGGAGCCCCTTAAAGGCCAATAAGCGTTTCCTCATGAATCCTTACCAGAAAGCATGAATTCTGCAACAGAAGGAACGCTGTAGGGATTCATCTTTGTCGCCCGCGCAAACAGCTCGGAATTACCCGAGCCCAGACCACAGGGCGCCAGATCCAGAGCCGTCGCCACCAGATAGAGCTGCTGCATGACGACGCCCGCATGCTTGAGGATCAACGCATAGGGCAACCCGACATACTTCCAGCTCACCCGCCCATAACGGGCCGCCAAATGCACAAGGATGTCGGGTTGTTCTGACGACCCGGAGGATTGACAGGCCAGCTGCAACAGCTGGTGACAGGCATCATTGAGCCGATCAAGCCGCAGCAGCTGGTGACGAATGCCGTCATAGCGATACAACCCTGGCTCTAACCCCTTGCAGCGACGGATGGTGAGAAACGCATCGATCTCCTGCAGTGCGCCGCCGCAAGCCACCGGCCGAGTTCCAACTTCAATGGCACGAGGGGTGTTCGGATAGGCCTGCATCGATCGGCGAATGCTCAACGATGCCCAGAGCAGCCGTCCAAGCTGGTTAATGCTGATGGGCTCTCCGCCAGGATGACGAATTGAAGCCCTACGCTCCACCACACTGAAGAAACCAGGATCTGGCTCGTTGACATCCGGCTTGGGCAGGTCGATGCGATCGACCTGGGGCAAATCAGCCTGCAGTGGCTGCGCGGGCTCGACAGTTGCACCGGGAAACGTCGCCCCGATCAATTGCTCATGCCAGCCCTGCCTCGATCTGTGGTGCAGGGCAAGGTCTTCTCTTGACCAGCGCTGGCGATCAGCTTCGCGATCACAGCTGAGCTGACCATCATCATCAACACCCACTACTCCAGAGGTGAACAACAGCTCCAGCAGATCCTCGCTTTGGCTGTGCAGATCCTGCGGAAGCCTGGCAGCCCAGGCTGAACCAGACAGAGGAGTTGCAAGATCCCAGAGCAATGCTGCCAGTCGACGATCCTGCAACAGCAAACGGCTACCACGCAGTGGCACCTCAAGTTGCAGACCCTGACGATTCGGCGTGATCTGCAGATGCTGTGACCAGCGCATCTGGAAGGGCTCAGCAGGTGGGTGCTGACGCTCCAGGCGGGCAGAAGTGGGAGAAAGCGTCAACACAGATCCCTGATCCCCACGCACCGAGAGAGTGATGAACCCTCGCTGCTCCAGCATGGAAAGATGCAGGAATGAGTTGAGCGAGAATTGCTGCATCAGCCCATCGAACGTTTCACCTCCAGCAGCAAGCCTCTCGATCAGCAACAGCAGAGAGTCGACTGCCTCGCGCACGCGCAAACAGCGATGACACCCATCGATCAGCAGCAGATCCGCGCCCTCACGCTGCCGCTCCACACCATGCTTCAACTGAAGGAGGAGAGCCATCTCAAATAAACATGGGCACGGGATTGAGTTCCTCTTCGCGCAGAGGGCGATCCAGCAAGCCAAGCTGCACAGGCACGTCGTAGAGGCGGCCCGGCGCGAAACGAGCCCAGAAGTGCCGCAACCCGGGAACCACCACCTTCACCACAGGCAGACCCACCATTGGCCTGGTCTGATTCAGAACCAACACCTCTAGTCCCTTGGCCTCGAGGCAGCTGCAGCAGTACTGAATGTCCAGCAGCAGATCACCGCTGTGATGATCACTGAGCTGATCAAGGCGCCGCAGGGGCTGATCCGGATCAGGCCGCAGGTAAGGCTGATTGTCCAGCGTCGCCGTTTTCAGCCAACGGAGAGTCTCGCCATCACCAAGACCGTCATCAGCGCTGTCGAGATCCGCTTCGGCGATGCCAAGCATCTGATTCATCTCAGCCAATGCACGCTGCACGGCGATGCGCGGATCGAGATGGCAGCCAAAGCCAAACAAAATGCGCTCTGCATCAGCATCCACATTTCGCGACAGAGCTACCACACAGGTCATGTCGAGGTCAGCAGTGAGATCCAGTGCCCAGACCTCGCGGCCGTTGGAGCGATACTCCTCGATCAGATCCGTGATCCAGCGATCGCCGGACCTGCTCAGGTCAATGCCAGGCCGCTGCAGGCGGTTGTACCACCAGATGGCAATGGAATCACGTTCCACCACCTCCAGAAGACCTTGAAGAACCGCTTCCTCCAGGGTGTTACCCGCGGCGTTGCCGTTGGAGCATCCCATGGCGATCCAAGGCTCATCTGAATCGTGGCGACCCAACACCAGCAGTTGACTGGGCAGATAACAACGGCGTTCCTGACTGATCGACCAGATCGGCGTCCAGTCGACATCAAGGTCCGGATCAAGCGGTTCAGTCACCCTGTTGAAGCGGCTGCCGAGGGCGTTCAAATGCTCCCTCTGAGCGAACTGATGTTCACTGAGTCGCATCACCGCGTTGGGATGAATCACAGCGTCGCCATAGCGATCACGCATGGCGTGATCGCTGGCCCGCTCACGCACAATGCCTGGATGATTTTCACCGCTAAAACGTTCAAGCGCTTCACCAAGGGCACTGGCGCGGGCCTGGAGTTCCGAAGCCCCTTTGCCGGCAGCGCAACTGCGCAGGTTGCGACGAAGATCGTCGAATGTCTCAATCTGCTGGGCGCTGTTCCGCCCAGCCAGCACCACGTGGGCAGAGGTCAGCGGACTGTTAACGGGGCACAGTTCCGACACGATGCCCGTGATCGGACTGATCAACCCATCGAAACGCGCCAACGTCTCCGCTGGTGAGACATGGCGATGGCCACCGTCCTCTTGGAAGCGCACCTCACAGGACTGGAGATGCACTGGCTGAAAATGTGGATTCGGCTGCTCGCCACAGACATCACAGCAAGGGTCAACCACCAGCGCATGCGATCGGCTGTTGTAGGTGGCGAGATCGAAACTGATCACCTGACCAGCAGTTGCTGGAGACGCAGCAGCCAGAATCCGGCCCACTTCAAGAGAGGCCAGTCTTGCCATCAAAGCCACCCCACCAGGTGCCATAGCTGGCGGTGGCGGCCGGCGATCAGAGACATCCCTAAGACTGCTGGCGAACTGCTCGAGCTGAGACTGACGCCTCAGCAACCGACTGAGACAGGCCTGACAACCGGGTTGCTCGGGGTCGAAGGACGGACCCAGCCAGAGCTCGCGTCCACGGGGACGCATCAACAACCACCTTCGCCCCTCCTTGTGAAACAGCGTGTTGAGGTCATCCAGGTCGGGGTTGAGGTAGTGATCGCTCACCACAAGCACCAGATCTGCGTCCGAGTGATCGAGGACGACCTGCAGGCCTGCTTCAGCCAGAGCCTGTTTCAGCACCTGCTTCACAGCATCATCCCAACCGGTGCCAAGCAGGCGAAGGGCGACCTTCGATGCACGGATGAGCCTCACCGCCTGCTCAGGATCCAAGCCAAGCTCTGACCAGAAGGCTGCTTCAGCCGACGAGAGCGTCGAGATCCCCTCACAGAGATAGCCCCTCGCTTGAAGGGAAATCAAGGCAAAGTAGACCTCAGCGGCAGAAAAGTCTGGCTGAAGTTCGGCCGTGATCTGCTCTGTCTGTCGCGTGCCATCGAGCAACGGGATCAGCCGCTCATGCAACGGGCCGTAGAGCGCGCGACCACCACCTTCCTTGAGCAGCAGCACACCTCTGCCAGGCAGCGTGAGGGCCTCAAATCCCGGCTTCAGCTGAGGTGGCTGTGTTCTGGCCAAAACTGAACATCTTTCCCAGATGAAAAGTTAGTGAGTTGAGATGCTGCCAGCCTGAAACCATCAACAAGCCTCAATAATGATCTGCGCACTGCAGCAACGGCAAAAGTTCTGAACCCTGGTCCTGGCTGATCTCTTCCTTGGAGCGCTGAGGATGAGCATTAACCCCGACCTGCCCGTTTCCTCGAACTGGGGCTCATTAGTTTCTGACCCTCATAGTGCGATTGGTTCTTTGCCCGATCCGATCAAATTTCTGCGCATGGATCTGATCATTCATCTGCGCTGAAAGGGAATGGAGTCCACTACGAGTCAGGTACCAACCACCTGAAACAGTCGTTCGCTGGTTCGAATCCATCAGGGGGCGTCGTTCACAGAAAGGCTTCTCCGCCAACACCACCCGCCGAGTGCGGGATTGATCATTGCCCTGGAGTCATAGCGTTACCGGTTTCCGCGTCATCACGGCACCAGAACCAGTAACGATTGCCAGCAAACAACGGCCAGTGAGGTTGCCAAGACCATGGCATCTCTCCCGACCTCAACTGTGATGACGAGGGCCACACTGATAGCCATTCAGGCTGCGAATCAGCACTAGCCCACAATCAGGCCCAGTTGCACAAAAAACTGGGGACAACTGAGGGATCAACCCCTTAGGACCATTGCAATCAGGGGCTCCAGATTGGCAGCAGTAGCCACCAGGGCCAGCTCTGATCCTCAGGTTGGATGCCGTTTGCCGCAACTCAGTCCATTTTCTTGACCCACGATTCTGCTCAAGGGTGGAGTCATACAGGAGCTGCTTTGAAACCGCATAGCAGCCAGTGACATCGAACAGCCCCCTAGACGCCTCTCAGCGCAAACGAGAGATCGAACAATGACCGAACAAAAGACAGAAAGAAAATCATCAGCACATTGAGTGACGGTGATGAATGCTTGGTGATCTGTTCCTGAATCAGAGGATGTTGGCGGCCAGTTCAGCGAGTTCGCTTCGCTCTCCCTTCATGAGGGTCATGTGACCGACCAGGGGCTGACCTTTGAGCTTTTCGACCAGCCAGGTGAGCCCGTTGCTTTCAGCGTCGACATAGGGGTTGTCGATTTGATAGGGATCTCCGGTGAAGACAACCTTTGTTCCTTCGCCCACCCGCGTGACGATCGTCTTCACTTCCAGGGGAGTCAAGTTTTGCGCCTCATCCACCACCAGAAACTGATGAGGGATCGATCGCCCTCGAATCGTGTTAATGGCTTCAACCTCCAATAAGCCCATGCCTTGAAGGTCAGCCCAGGCGTTGCGTGGTTCCCGGTGCTTCGGTTTCTTCATCTGCTCAGCTTCATCGCCAGGCGAAGCACCGGTGATGAAGTCGATGTTGTCAATGATCGGCTTCATCCAGGGGCCAAGCTTCTCCTCAAGCGTGCCGGGCAGATAGCCAATGTCTTTTCCGAGTGAGATCGGCGGCCGCGTCACCAGAAGGCGTGCGTATTGATGGGTATCGGCCACCTGATGCAAACCAGCTGCCAGGGCCAACAGTGTTTTGCCTGTGCCTGCCTTACCCACCAAGGTCACCAGGGCGATGGACGGATCAAGCAGCAAATCAAGCGCAAAACTTTGCTCTCGGTTTCTCGCCTTGATGCGTCCTAAATGGGCTCGATTAACCCAGTGCAGGGGTTTGATTGTTTTGCTGTTGCCTTGATGACGGGCAAGCAGTGTATGACTGTCATTTTGCTGATCCACCATCACGACGCCTTCATTAGCGAGGAGATGCTGCCACTCGGCATCTGTTACGGCTGATAGAGAGAGGTGATCCTCATCATGGAGTGTCTTCATCGTCTCAGCATCTGTGCTGAGTTGACGGAACCCCGAGTAGAGATCGTCGATCGAGACGTTGTCGTTGATGTAATCCTCGGCTTGCAGCCCAACCGCATCTGCCTTGATTCTTAGGTTGATGTCTTTGGTGATCAGGACAACCTCAGGGGCCTCTTTCAGACCACTGCATCGCATCTGCTCCAGAGCCACCGCAAGAATGTTGTTATCGCCACCGCCACCCTGCAACTCTGCAGGTAACTCTTTGAGAGCTTGAGCCTGACAGAAAATCACTTGGAGCTTTCCCTGTTCAGTGCCATCCAGTAGAACGCCCTCGGCAAGGCTTCCTCGCTGTCGATAGGAGTCCAAGAGTCTCGAAATCCTTCGAGCATTCCTTCCTTTTTCAGAATGATCCTTTTTGAATCGGTCAATTTCTTCGACCACTTGCATTGGAATGACAACTCTCAGATCCCCAAAGCGGTGTGGAGCTTCAGGGTCGTGGAGAAGCACATTCGTATCAAGAACGACGATTTTTTCATTCATTGGATCTCACTCCTGAATGCTTCTTGGTGTTAAGACATGAATTGATCAGCTCATAAGCAAAAAACAGCAGAATCATTCAGCTTCATCACTGCGAAAGACGAGCTCTTTGATTTCGTTTTTGATGGCTACCCAGTTCTGGCCTTGCTCCAGTCCAACGAGCCATCAATACAAACATGACCACTGAGACACAGAGTTCGACACTGCTCCAGTGATATCGTCGCAACGTCAACTCAGACGTAGCTGGATGAATTAGTCAGGCTTTCACAGATGGCCTAGAGAATAAAGGCCTATGCAGCCACAGCAGGCTCAGAGCCATCATCAATCTTCAAATGAGTCACGAGACAACTGGTGATGCAATTTTCATCATTCAAATCACATTCGGTGATACAGACGAAATAATCTTCAAGCGCGTCCCATCGCTCAGTAATTGAGCCTTGAATAGATTCTTTCTTCAGTTCATACATGACCGGCTCCCGAGTGTGTGATCTATACGAGAGCCATTTCAGGAAGTCAATTAAATTGTGTCGGGGAATAAACTACCTAGGAATATTCCCTTACGAGTCAGTGCCTACATGCAATCTCCTTGCAAGCAAAACAACAACCTCAAATTAAGCCTATCGACAGGACATGATTGGAACCCTTGCAGACATTGACGGGCAGTGGCTCTACTGGCGTGACTACAAACACAAAGTCGCTCGAAAAAGCCATGGCTTCCAGAACCAGACCATGTAGGCAGCAAAGGGTGACCAAACCCAGGCTCTGAAGCACGGGCACAGGGTGATCAAGGCGCGTAGAAGCAAGTTACAAATCAGCTGAAACTACTGAAAGCGACTCACCACAATCAGCACTCATATCAAAATTGACAGAGTCTCACTCGTCAGTTGCAATGAATTGTTCAGGCGATTCTGGAATGGGAGGGATAGATCAAATCGAGTCTCGACTCATCCTTCGCCCAATGCTCTGAGGCTCAGACAACAGCAGCCATAAGCCTTAAAGCAGTGGAGACTCTGCAGATCGTTCCGACCCCTGAACTAAAGCACGCCTTTTCCACTATTGGAGGTTTTGCCATCCAAGGCAATGCGCCATTCG
>QCUI01000056.1 GCA_003210775.1 Synechococcus sp. AG-679-A04 | reverse complement strand
TGCATCGTTTCCCAGGCTTCGATGGCGTTATGGCGAAGCATTCTGCGAACCACGGGCTGACCACCACCCCGTAGCGGTCTGGTCTACACCACGACCTCCTGGACATAAAAGGTATGCAGCGAAACGGTCTCGCCCCAGTGATCTTCCTAGCTCTGTCGGTGACATTTGGGTGATGTTTTATTGTTTTGGCAAAGCTATATTGGCCAATACCAACAAGATTTCCTTATGGTCAATAATGGTAAATCTCTTGAATTGAAGTTCGCTCTTTATACACTTGCCGCGACTGTTCTTGTTGCCGCTTGGGCATTCATTTGCAACTTCGTCAATACAACCTTCGCGATTAGCAATCCCATTGGGCAATTCATTATTGCCATAGTGTTTGGCTTCCTGATTCTGAAGCTTTTCATGTTTATTCGGGGAAAGAACAAACACAAAACTGGTTCTACCAACTAGGGCTCTAGTGGCGACAGCGCTTCTGTAGGCAACATCTCCACCCGTGCGAACTATAAATAGCCAGGGTATTCATGCTCATGACAAGACTCACCACCATCAAATCCACTATGAGTATTTATTGATCAACCAGGCAAAGACAACGAGAACTAGCAAGGTTGGAATAATGCCTATCCATTTGCCCACATAAAATACAAAGAAGATCAAAACGAAGAGGATGAATACTCTGCCAGCAGTAGCAGACAAGAGCTTCTTCCACTTAATTTTTTCCCGCTGCGGCAGTTCTTTGCCATTAGCAGCTGATATCGCACCTAACCCCTGCTAGCAACGACGACAGGAATTCACCATTATTTCGAGTCCCATGACGGATTGGAAGCACAACTTAGGCTTGCTCCCCCTTCAAACTCCTGACTTCTGCATGGTTTCCCATGCCTCGATGACGTTGTGGCGCAGCATCCGTCTGACCACAGGCTGACCGCGACTTAGCCTGGCAATACTTGCAGGCATAAATCCTTGGGATGGTTGCAAAAATGACTACACATAATAATAAAAGTCAAACTTCTCAGGACGGTTTTTTGTTCCTAAACCACTGATCATCGTTAGCGTATTGACTGCTTTGATATGGGTTGGGTTTCCAGCTTTTTTAAATGCTGGTAAATGCTCAAACCTAGAAGGATCGGAAAAGCAAGAATGCTTAAAAGAGGCGCTCAGCAATTAATCAAGCAACTGACCCGGCTTTTCTTTTTTGTGCCTTTACTCATGCAATAAAAGCCACGCCATTGCTTTAGTAATGACAAATTCCGACCTGTGTTCGAACAAGCCGGCTGTCATCTTCACCTACTACCCAAGCACCACCTTTGTCTTCAATAAATTCAAAGCGTTTTGGCTGTGGACGTGGGAATAACTGCCAACTAATTTCACCCTCATTTAAAACTTCTTTAAATAGGTATAAGCCATTCTCCTCAAGTTCCATGTAGCACCTGAAACTTGTTCCTTGCTTTGGCCACCAAGACTCTTTGAGCCTTGACTCTTGCTCAGGAGTAAAAGCAAAAACAGGCGCAACTGAGATGAGCAGAACTCCAAATAGGGATAGTCCTTTCATGAATTCAAGTAAAAAGGCAATCTACGGACCATCTCAGTTTTTCATACACTTAAATCAGCTTCATGTGATTTACTGCCGTACAGCTCCAACCAATCCACGGCAGCGACACCACCATCAATCAATTGCCTGCAGCGCCTCTGTGCAGCCCTGTTGTCCTCATCGCTGTGGAATCTGGAATTGGCAGTGAACTGACTCCATCTGCCCTTTCCCAGAATCTCGGCTTCTGCTTCAGCCTGTGCTTTCGGCGGTGGTGGTCTCCGCCGGCGGTGAGGATCTCAGCCCAGGGCCCCTGCAGACACGTCAGCTCGACGTGGGGGGGAGGTTGATTCCGGCATGCAGTCCTGATGTCAGGACTCAGTTTGGCGATTAGGTTCCGTGCCCATGGAGAGCCCGCGTGGCAGCCAAGCAATCCACCACGCAGCCGAACTGTCGGTGCTGGGTCTGGTTTAGAGGCGGGCTCAATGAAAACTCCCACTGGGTCAGCGGTTGGTATGGCGCCCCATCAACACTCGGCGGGATAAGGATCGAGCGCTCCGATTACGTCCCGTGCAGGGTTCCCGACTGGCGCGTGACCTTCGAGGAGCCAGCAGACATGAAGATCGGCCCAGAGATCCCTGATGGTGCTCAGTGGAAGCTGGTGCCGACCGACCCGAGGTGAACCCGGTGGACTTCAGATCATTGAGGCTCGGCTGATGAAGTTTCTGAAAACCATGGGGCTGTTCCTGCTGATCATCGGTTTCTGGTGCGGCAGCGTCCTGGGTGTCCTGTACTTGATCGAACGGCATCGCATGCAGGAATCAGGCCTTCTGGAACGAAATGGCCCGGATGGGTGATGTATCCCAGATCAATCCGGGGGAGGTTGATTCATCTGGCGTGGGTCACCAGCCAAGGGCATGTGAGCTTTTAACGCCTGGTAAGAGGGTGGTCCGTTCACGCCGCACCGTCGCCGGGGTGACCCCAAGGTCACTTGCAATTTTGGTGATCAGACCACGTGGCCAGATATCAGGATGTTGTTCAGCGGCCTCATAGATGGCTTCATCCAAATCAATTTTTGCAAGGCGTGCACGACGGCTTTGCTTTGCAGTGAGATCGGAGTTGAGGGTTGTTGCTGTCATGAGTACCACCGTGTGGAACTGCTTTGGTCTATGCCGGCTTGATCACGCCTGAAAGTGGGCCAACCGTCCTTCGGAGTTCGGTTTTAGGAACTTCGACCGGGTGCCCCCGTTCAATCCGGGTGGCTGACATGACGATCTGCCCGGCGGAAATGGCGGTGTCACCGGGCTCGTCGTCACGCGGCCTCCCCTCACAAAGCAGCCGCGCCGTGATGTTGGCCATCTCACCAGTGCGGTTGTGGTGTCGCTTGCGCTGACCTGATGGACATTTGACCCCGTTCAATCCAAATCAAGGTGCAATTTCAGTCCTTGTCGGCCGTCGCCGACGCACACCCTTCACCGCAGTCGCGAAAGCAGCTGGGTCGCCAGCAGGGCCACATCCTTCAGCGGGATCACCACCGGGTCATTCAGTCCGGCCGTTTCCGGGATCAGCGAGAGCTCAGTGCGCAGCGTGCCCAACGCCCACAATGTCGCTCCTGCCCTCAGTTGCGGGCAGTCCTGCACCTTGGCCAGGAAATCCCCAAAGTCATTGATCAGCGCTTGCCCCAAAGAGCCAGAACCTGTTCCAGATCGCTCACGTCGACTCCGGCGTGAGCCGCTGGTTTAACGCTGATTTAGTGACGCACATCCTGCCGCGATGACATCTCAGCTTCTTCGAGACATCTTTGTGCCGAGAAAATAAGTGGATAGTGATATCGCGATATATCCGAAAAAAAGGTTGGTTGCATGAGCTGCATCACCCAGCCATTCGGTTGATTCCACTCTGCAAGCACCAGGGTCTATTTGCAGTGCGATCAAAACCACGACTGCTGCTACCCAAATCAGGCCAGCCTTTCCAATCGACATACCAACTAGGCTTCATTTTCAACAAGTAGCCATGGCCAGCGGAAACCGGTGACAATGATACGCAAGGGGCAATAAAAAACCCCGCACTTGGCAGGGCGTGATTGGTGTGAGGTGTTTTGTCGGGAGATCGATAGCGACTACTCAACGCCCCCTGCTTTTCCCTTTCGGGTTTTGTATAGCTCTCAGCCTCGCTTTCATGGCTTCAGGCTTCCCGACGGAGGATTCAAATTAGAACCTGATTTGGATTCCGAATCCGGGATGACGATAGTTATATCCGTAAGCAGGAATCACTCGCGGGTACCGATACACCTCGCGGTTGTAAACCCTGCGAGCATGACGCCAATCACGATTATACGCTCTCTGGTAATGATCAAATTCGCGAACATCCTGGCGGAACTCACGATGAATTCTTCTTAGCTGATGATGTCCATGGCGATGATGAGGGTGGTGATGATCCTTTGCGTCTGCAGCAGGTGGAGCAATAAACATTGATGTGCCGATAACAGCAGCAGCAGCGATGGAAGTGAAGAGTTTCATTTTTATGGTGTGAATAGAGGAGGTCATCCCTCCGACTTATTCACCATCGCTGAACCGAACTAATTCCACATCACCCTTTCGGGTGGTCTTCGAGGCGCCTGCCTCCCCCTTTTGGGTGGCCATCTGCCATTGAAAACCCGAGCAAAACAAATGCCCACCAGCCCAGAAGCCAGTGGGCAACTTGGATAATTAAGTGGAGCCAAGCGGATTCGAACCGCTGACCCCCTGCATGCCATGCAGACGGCTAATTACTCAAAAGGCAGTGCACCACTGCAGTCCCAATGACAAAGCTTCGGAAATAGTGCAAGAGCTAGTTCAAGATTGATGCCCCCTTGGAGGTTTGCACTAGATCGAAGGGTCTTGGCTTTGATCACGCTTGACGCATCAAGTCGCGCTTCAGCAGATGCAAAGCTCAGCCCATTACTGAGACCCCATGCCCCAAGTCGTGCTCAGCGATGGCTTCGTACGCACGAGCATTGATCAGACGGGTGAAAGAGATGCCATCCCAGGTTGTGAATGATGCACCGTCTTGCGGCCTCAATGTTTTTCCGAGAGAGTATTTGTACTTACTGCTTCGTCATGACAAGCGAGAACCTTCTTGTTCTGTTCGTCAGCTTTTCTTGCGCCTGCCTAGTCCTCAGTATCTACAAAATGAATCGTCCTGCTGAGGGCTGAAAAGCAGACTGGTAGCGCTGCCTGGCAGCAAAACAGGTGCAAGACAGACTTCATACGACCGCCAAGAGCGCCTGCTTCGCTCACTTATAAAGACGATGACCCTGGCCAACACCAAGGCAAGTGACACGCCAAGCAGGATTTAAAGCGGTGTACCAACAGCAAAACTATTGAGGTCACCAGCCAAAGCCGGATGAACCCAATATGCCTTTCTGATCAGGGTTTATAGCGACAGTTAGCCGTCAGTCGCGTGCACGCTTGCCCTTGTCGTTGATGGTGTTGGTCTTGGCCGCAGCCTTTGAAGCTAAAGCTGCTTCCAGACGCTGCAGCTGTGCATCACGCAATGCAGCGGAAATGCTGAGTGTGAGATCAGTCATCGATTGGCGTTTCCGGCTGCTGCAAGCGCAGGGCTTAATGCTGTCGAAAGGGGGCCTTTGAATCAGAGAACTCGCGAAACATAAACAACCCGCGGCGCCTGGCCAGGTAGCAAAAATGCTCAAGTCAGCGGATTGCAACATAAGCATCAACAAGCTGCACCCACTCCAATCCAACGGCGAATGCCCAGTGAGCTGTTGTTGAGACCAGACCTCTAGCGGTGGTGGTCAGGCGCATGTTACGCGTGGCCCGAGGGTGTGGTGATAAGTGCGAAAGATATGGGCTGTCCTGAAATCTCTGCACACAATGAGATCATTCAGCTATTCGGCATCGTCCAAATGAGAGCCCTTACCGAACACTGCAAGCGCGACCATTGGAAGCCCTATCTACTGATTTGTGGAGTGATCTTGATAGCAATACCACAAAGGGTTGTGGGAAGCGAAGTTAATGGGTGGCAAGAAGTCAGAGATGACTTTTTGCAGGGAGACCCAGAACTTCTACAGTTTCACTGTGATCGTGGTGAAAACGCCAATAGTGAATCAATATCAGCATTCAATGATGATTGGGTAAAGAACATGCAAAAGCTGCGATTTGAAGCAGGTGTGGCGCCAATTGGACCCAATGTGTAAAATCTATTTTTTAGCGGGTTATCTATGGCAATGAAATCTCGTTGCCCTGGTGTTTGGTGATGGACGAACTTCCTTGTCATTGGCTAGTCCTGATAACAGCAGTCGATTGATACTTGGCAAGTTCCTACGGAGGCGCACAACGCGATTGAGGCATAGAAATGATGCTGGAAACGGGTGGCTGAAAAGGTGTCAGCCCAGGTGGTGACGCTCAGCAAGCCAGTGCCACAAGAGCAACGATCACGATGGTGGCGGTGATGGGTTCCATGGGTTTTTCCTGGATTGCATTCAACATCCCCGATCCGATTGAAAGACCCTGTGACCAACCTCACAGCCCTCGTTGAGATGGGTCATCAAGTCAGACGTTGAGCCCGGAGATGGTGCGGGAGTCGATAGGTCTCAAGCAATGAACACTTTCTTCAAAGGGTTAGGCGGTGTTTGTCTCGGCACTCTTGCTGGTGCTGGTCTGGGTGCGGCGGCGTTATTCACAGCCGAAGCAGTCTTGCCGAAACAAGCCGACGCGGCGCCTGCGCACACCGCTGCTAAAACCCTCAAGCATGAGCCGAAGCTCAGTGCCAGGCAGACCATCCTTGAGGCGAACCGACATCTGATCGCCAATGGCTGGCGTCCCGCGCCGGAAAAAACGCCAACGCCAGAGGAGCGGCGCTGGTCCTCTGTAGCGCTCGAAAGCCTTTCGTCCTGTTCCGGCACGGACGTTGGTTTCTGCCGCTTTGATTACCGCCGAGATCTGCAGCGGCTGTCGGTGGTGACGGTGCCCAGTGAGCCGGGACGTCCGTCCGTTGGTCGCGTTGAGCGTTGGTGGTGATCAAGGATTCAACGGCTCCAGCCGCCAGGCAGCGGGGTTTCCCCAAACGGGGGAGTTAGGCGGGTGGAAGATCATTGAATGGGTGATGTGAATCCGATTGATTCGGAAGATGGTGAAGAGGTCCAAACGGGAGACCTTCACACTCACACCAAACAAATGAAACTTTCTCATTCTGTTGCGATGGCTGCTGTTATCGGCGGTTCGCTCTTGATCCCTTATCCAGCTGAAGCGAATGGATTTAGAAGGTGTTGGAACTGTTTGAATCATTGATTGCTTTCACTATGCAATCACTTATTCAAGTCGGGAAGCCTGAAGCCATGAGCAAGGGGCTGAGAGCAATACAAAACCCGAAAGGGAAAACAGGGGGCATTGAGTAGTCGCTATCGATTCCCGAATGAACATTCACAATGTAAACAGTATCTTTCTATTGCTTTAATACACCAGCAACCGTTAGTGCTGCTTCTGTTAATAGACATCCCTTATTTAAAAAAGACCTAAGGCAGGCTATCCTACTCTGATCATCGCGAAAATTACCAGAAAAAGTTATTGACGTGTGCTCAAAGTATAAGACAACTGATTTAGTGAAGAGCATCGTAAAGATGTCAACCTTTGTTATGCTCTCATAGTTACAGCTACTCAAGCCAAACGCTCCGCGATACTCGATATGGTTATCGTATAACCTCAGAGCTGGGGCTATAGAGTTATTACCCAAAGCAAATAACTTTGGCATAAAGCTCAAGCCATTAAAGCTAGCGCGTAAATTGGAGTCAAAAATAGGTTTTGTCTCGTTCAAGTTCAGCTACCGTCAATACAGTAAAAGTAACAGTAAGATTAGAGATTGTCATTGACAATATGGCGAGGAAGTGGTGTCGCTATCGATCTCCCGACTGAATATTCACTAGCCCCGCCACGAGCGGAGGATTTTAACGCCCTGGAGCCTCGACGTCAACAGCTTCCGCGTGAGCTGACCACCCTGCTGCTCTCAATGGTTCAGCTAAAACTGCGTTTACGACCACCCGAAATGGCAGCTAATGCCACTGCATCAAGAGCCACATCATCAAATTCATCATCAGCATCCATCTGCTGAAGAATGACAACGCATCGAGCCGCTGCGATCAGCTCTATTACCCTGCAGTTTTCAAAGCAATTGGCGAAACTACTTGCCGAGCGAAGAATAGCACCACTGATCAATACTCAAAAACTCAAATTCATTGAACAGCGGGCAATCAGCACTAAAACAAACTAACATCTAATAGGCACTCGCATAGACCAATTTTCCTGACAAGATCAAGAATATTTTAATAGCATAAATTTGGTCGCCAAAAAACAACCCGCTCTACATAGATTATTTAAGGTCTCAAGGCCGACTATGGTCACTCAATTCAAAACAACACTTTCTTCAAAAAACAGGAAGAATAGAGACATCATAATCATTTCTTAACCTTACAGGGGCACGTTTAGGCATTAGATAAGATTCTCTAAATGACCAGTTCAATCGAGATCAAACGCGGTGATTTATACAGCGAAACTATGACTCTCGGGCTACTGGAGTCTGGCTCAAAATTTAGACGATTCTCGATACTTGATGAAAAAACAAATTTGTTTGCAACTTTATCTGATTTACCGACAGACCTTGATCTGTATATTGGAAAAATCAATCCGAACACAAACGAGCCTTATCGAACACCTCTAAGTTCACCAATTTTACCTTTCAAGGTTTACAACAGCTCAACAAACCCCGGGAATGAGTCGGAAAAAATATTTGCACAATTGGAACCAGGTGAATACTGGATTGGAATTAAGGATAATATAAATTCGTCCCCAGAAGAAATGAATAAGGCATTTAAATGGTCATTAGATGCCCAAACATTTGACGAGACCACAAAATTAAGCAATGATCCAGATCTAAAATATCAATGGCACTTATTCAACACGGGGCTTTCCCAGTTTGGCGAATGGTTTACTGCGCCAAATGTTGATATCAGAGCTCCAGAAGCATGGAAGCTAGGATTTGACGCAGACATACCTATTGCAATCATAGATCAAGGAGTTGACATAAATCACCCCGATCTTGTTGATAATTTGTGGACGAATCCGAAAGAGATAGCAGGAAACAATTTTGACGATGACAAAAACGGATATATAGATGATATTCATGGATGGAATTTTGCAGATGGTACAGCCAATGTGATACCTAGGGACCACGGTACTCACGTGGCGGGAATTACAGGAGCCAAAGGTAATAATGGCATAGGCGTATCAGGCGTTGCTTGGAACACACAATTGATGACACTTGATGTTTTTGGCAATGCAGATAGAGCCCCATTCCAGGCACAAATTGATGCAATTAAATATGCTGTTAACAATGGAGCTAAGGTTATAAACATGTCCCTAGGGGGAAATTATAAAATAAACCCTGAAGAATTCTTGAATAATTCAGACACTGAGGCATTCGCTGAGGCCCTTAAATATGCCTACGACAAAGATGTATTCATTGCAATTGCTGCTGGAAATGAGGGCGATCAGTTACATGAAAGAAACTTGTGGGAAGGCGTTGGCAATATTGATAAGTACACGGGTGCGCCTGCTATATTTAGCAGAATATTCGGCAATATTGCAAGTGTCGGCTCATCTAATGGGCAAAATGATAGGGCTGAATATAGCAACTTTGGAAAGTCTATCTCTATTAGTGCGCCAGGAGGTGATAGTCAAAGCGTACCAATTCAGGTTATTGGAAATACTCGGATATATGCAGGACGAACAGAAGCGGAGATCTATAGCACCTTGCCCGATGCAACCTACGGTTATATGGCTGGGACCTCCATGGCATCACCAGTGATTGCAGGCATGGCTGCATTGATTCGTGCCCAGAATGAGTCTATTAATGCACGAGATACTGTTGCAATACTAAGAGCAGGTGCAGTAATAAATTCCCAATTAAATTCAAGCGTAAATCAGAATTATCAAGCAAATTTATATAACTCTATGATTCTTGCTCAGAATTGGGTCGGTCCTGACACCTTAACTGGTATTGGCCAAGAAGTGGCTCCGGTTATTAATCTAACAGCACTAACTGATGCACAGAGTCTTACTGGATCACTTAAACTTGAGAGAGATTCTTCAAATGATTCTGTTATCGGTTTTTATCGTGTACTTGATACAAGTGGGACGGTACTAGATGCCCTTGGCAATGAAGTAAGACCTGGAGATGCAAATTATCAGTCAGTCGCCTTAAGTCCAAGCAATTTAACCAATAATCTTGATGGTCTGTCGCTAGAAAACAACTCTGAACGTTCAATTGATTATTCCTTTAAGGGAATAAGTAATGGGTTTTATCTTGCTCCATACGCCGTAACTTCGAACAATACTTGGTTTGCCTGGAGTCAAGCCAATAGCGACAGACAAGATCATTTCAAAGTGTTGGGATCCAATCAATTTGGATTGGATGATCAAGCGGGACCTGATCGTGATGGGAATTTTAAAGATGTGATAATGAGCTTCGTCAGTAGTGGAATTTTTTAAAAGCAGGGTATTAGATTGATCCTTGAGTTGGTTTCATTGCTTCCATCGAGGCTCATGGGCAATTTTGATCCATAAAACAACAAAACAACTTCACACCAATCACGCCCCGCCACGAGCGGGGTTTTTGCTGTCTGACCCCCTGGTTCAAACGGGGTCAGCGTGGATCGACCGGCACCAACTTGCTCCAGTTGCCACCTTCAGGCATCTCAGGCCCGATCTTCATGTCCGCTGTACATCGGTATTGCGACGGCTGCTAAGTCCACCCCGCCGGAGACTCCTTCCAACTCTTCATCAGTCAGCTCTTCCTTGACTGGCTCTTGCTTGGCGTCCTGCTTCTTGTCTTGCTCTTCAGGCATCAGATTCTCCAGGACGTCCTCCAGAGGTAGCAGCTATCTCGGGTCCGTAGGAACGAGCTTCCACTGAGCGTTCTCGGGGATCTTTGGCCCGACCTTCTAGACGGGCATCGCTTCCACCCGCCTGACTTAAAGAATTGGTCCTTCTTGGGGATGCGCCTTCACCACCCTTTCAGCGACAGTATGTGCGGCGTCAATCGACTATAGGTATTTTTTGGATGGGGCCTGAAGAGGAATTTGGCCTGTAGTGCTGATTGCTGGAAGCATCGTGGCGGTTTTGATGATTCTTGCCTTCAGTGATCCAGGGTCCTTCGTATGCGTTGGGATATGTGAGTGAATCTCACCACCTCGGCGCTCAGCTCTTCCACCAGTTCACTGCAACCCAACAAAAACCCACTCGTGAGAGCGGGGCATTGCGTTGAAACGTCGTGGCTCAGAAGGGGCAGCCGTCACCGCCGCTAAGAGGGCTGAGCATCTGACCAGGGTTTGCGCCGGTCTTTTCCGTCATGAAGCTCGAACCACAAGGACCAGCAGTGCCGCCGAGTTCGTGAACAGGGTTCGTTGATGCCACGAAATCAGATCCTTGAATCAATTCTTCGAAAAACCTGTTTTCGCGTGTGATGTCAGTTGTTTGTAATTCGCCCTTGATATCGCCGAGCTTCATAAAGCCATCGACATCCTCATCGACATAAGCATTGGCCTTGCTGGCGGTCTTTGCTGTCAGGTAACTCGAACCAGGACCACCATTAGCTGCAGTCCAGTCAATGTTCGACTTAACGCCGATCACCACATCGTTGTTGTCTTGGTCACTCTTTTTATTGGGGCAGGCGTGGAAATCGTTTGCATCAAAGCCACCAAACACTCGGTCTTCAAAGGTGCTGGCACCACCATTCCCCCAGATATTCATCGGACTACCTTCACCAGTCAGGGAGTCACCGCCTCGATCTGGCGTGAAGTGGTTATCGCCAACGATCACGCTGCCTTTGGTATCGATGTCTTGAGGCTTGAAGACACCTTCACCACTGATGGGGCCAAGGATTCTTGGATCGCCGTCGCCAAAGGTCTCTGAGAGAGAGTCAACAGGCCGCATTTGATCAGGGCTGATCAGACCAGTGCGGAACTCAGGGTGAACAATGCTGATGCTTTCGCCTTTGTTGGGTCTGACGTTGGTTGTTTCGTTCAGGGCATCGAAGTTCCCGGTCCGCTCATCAATGGGCTGAGGTTTGAGGAAGGTGACCATATGAGGCATGGTTTTGAAAGCGGTGGAGGGTTGTTCCCTCTCGATGGACACACCATCTCCGCAATCAACGGCTGACTCGATGACCTGCATCAAGCAGGGCTGTGAGTTTGGTCACAGGGTCTTTCGCTCGAAAGGGGGATGGTGAATTCAAGCCATCTGATCGATGGTGAATCCAGACAGGAGAACGCCATGGAACCGATCACCGCCACCGTCGTCATCGTTGCTCTTGTTGCACTGGCTTGCTGAGCGTCACCACCTGGGCTGACAGCGTTTCCAGCCGCCTGACTTCTGCATCGTTTCCCAGGCTTCGATGGCGGAATATCTGAGCACACGCCTTGAAGCCTGAGAAACATTGAAATAAGGCCTCACCGATAAGCAACTACTTATAAGTGAAGTCAAAGCTATTTTAAAAAGCCCAATTAAGCGTCAAGAGTATTGTATTTGTAGATATATCTCTAGTAGCAGAACCAATTAGCGTACCTTCAAAGCCAAGATCACTAGACCCCTCTGCTGGATTTCTATATGGGGAAGCAATGTTGAATTCCGCAACATTTGGCTTTGAGTAAGTGTAATTCAAATCAAGGAACATAGAGTTACTTAAAAAGTATGTGACACCCGCTGACAAAGCAATACCAAAACCAAGCCTTGAATCGGAAAAGTTTTGAGCTTCTCCTGATATATCAGTCTCGACCCCATTTAATAGTGCATACCCCACGACATCGTCAACATTGACCTGGACATCCGTCAAGCCCAGTCCAGCACCGGCATAGAAGTAACCCTTGGAATACTTTCTACCAATAAATGGCATAATTGTAAATTGATTTTTAGCGTCTATACTATAGGTGTTATATGAAGTGCCATCAAAGCTATTAGTGCTTGGATCGGTTGAAGTTCCGTATTGAGGAATTGCAAGCACTTCTTTATTGCTATACGAATTTAAAAATGAATAAGTCGCTTTTGCACCGTATATCCAATTCGACTCTTTATACCTTGAATAGAAGCCAAGCTGGCCAGCTGGTGCCAAGCTTTTTGATGTCGGGAAGGTGGGGTTTGGCATCGCAGGGCCGTCAGCACCACCAATCGCGACTAATTCGTCGTTTTTGTAAATTCTAGAAAGTCCCAAATTATATAAATATTGAGTATCGTAGCTAACAATAGATGTCCCTAGTCCAATCCCTAGAAAGAAACTCGTCTCAGGGAATGCCCATTCCTCAGCAACTCGGGATTGGGTTGATTTCTGAATTTCTTGGACCTCTTCTGCTGAAACTGGCATACCACAAATTGCTGCCATTGAGACAACCAGGCCGAGCGAGAAACGACGAGACACTAATGACGAGCATGAGGCCGCATAATGCCGTCTTATTCAAGGATGCGCTAGTTGAAGCTCTTCTCAGCCTTACCACCCAGCTTGACATCGCTTCCACCCGCCTGACTTCTGCATCGTTTCCCATGCCTCGATGGCGTTGTGCCTGAGAATCCGTCTGATGACGGGCTGACCACCACGGGGCCTCACGGCCCCAACTGTCCCATGCGAGAGCACACCGTTTCCTAAATCAATGAGCTACCGCCACCCGCCTGACTGCCCTACTGGTCGTGGCTACCAACAGGGCAGCTTCGTCGCACCAGGCTTGTGAAACGCAGATTTCGCTGGTGGCTGTCTGCTGTTTTGTTGTATTTATTGAGTGTGCCAATCATTTTTATCCTGATTGGATTGTCAGCTTTATTGGTTGTAATTTTTGGTGTTTCTGTTGGCCCAGCTACTGCCTATTTGTGGATGTACATAATGGTCTTTTTTGGTATCCCTGCTTCACTCTTGTGTTCCCTTTTTGTCCCATCCATTGTTCTGGGATGGCTTCGAAAGAGAAGGCTAAGGAGGTTAAGGCGGGTTCGGAGTTGAGGGACCTGTTCCAGATCGCTGATGCGGTTTCAAGCTGACCCGGGTAAGCATGAAAGTCGTTACCCGGATAACTAACTTCGCTGGCTGGGTGCCTTTCAACCTGAGGGCGGTCCTTGTTCGGCATGCCGCCACGATGGCGAAACAACACCGGCTGTTCGGGCTGCCTTCAGCGAATCCGCCCAACGCCGTAACCAACCAGCAACCCTGCAGCACCGCCTAGGACTCCCCCCGTCAACGCTGCTCGTTGAGTGACGTTGAGACGCCCACCAAAAACGATGGCAAGAGCCACAACCACCAGCAGCCCTGATGTTGCGACCACTGCATCAAGGCTTTGATGCTTGCTTGTCTTGCCTGATGGCTGATCCTTTTTCAGCTTGCCTGCCTGTTGATCCAATTCACGTTCGATCCTATTGATCTCGTCGTGTGGGGCAGCCATTTGATCTAAAGCACCAAAATGATTCTGGTCATTGCCGTCTGTTGTGGTGATGGTGACGCCTTCGCGGGATTGGCGTTCGGCATCGGCCATCGTCAGCACAACGGCCCGGCGAAGAACCTCCACCAGCTCGGCCTGTATAGCTTCACGACTGTTGTCAGGCTGATTACCCCATTCCTTATATGCCCAGTTCAGATCCTTCTGAACCTGTGTTTTGGAAAGGTGCATCACCTCGGCAATGCCACGGATAGATAAACCACAACAACGATGAGAGAAAACCTGCCTCCGTCTTTCTTTTAGTTCTTCTTTCACTCCATAAAGGCTATTGCTTTTCTTCCGGCGTCGAATCGTATTCCCCATTGCATCACTTTAGCAGTAATGATCGTCATCGCTAGTTGCTTCTTTTGTCGCAAACATGAAAAATGCTTGGGACAAAATTTCCTCAACAAGCAGTTAGAACAGCGAGCAAACCGTTCCAGGTCATCTGCTCTCCGGCCACTGGGTCAGCGTTTGGTACAACGCTCCATCAACGCTTGGCGGGATTCGCATCGAGCGAGGAGGTTACGTTCCAGCCGGGGTTACTGAGTGCCGGGTGGTCTTCAATGAAAGGAGTTGATGCTGTTGAACCCTGTGAGTCAACTTGATTTCGAGGCTGAATATGGACGCAAATACCGCACCACAATCCAACACTCCGTACCGGGTCATGCAACCCTTCTTGAGATCGCAGCGGCTGCAATTGGTGACACGGCTCCTGCAGCTAGGCGAATTCTTGTCATAGGGCCTGGACCGGGAGATGAGCTGCCTCAGCTACTGGACGCCTGTCCTGAAGCTGAATTTGTTGTGATCGAGCCCAGTGCTCAGATGTTGCAGACCAGTATTGAAACCTTGAAAGGCCAGAGTGGATTTGAACGGTGCCAGTGGGTTCCAAAGACCCTGGAAGAAGCCGTTCGCTCGGGACTCCTGCAGAGGGATTTTGATGGCGTCATCTGTCACAACGTGCTTCACCTGATGGCTCCAGATCAGCAGGATCTGATGATTGAGCTTCTTGTAGAGCAGTCACTGCCAGGAGGCGTACTGCTCATCAGCAGTTACAGCGAAGCTGCGGAACCTGAGATCTGCGACACGATCTTCAGCATCGCTGCACGACGACTGCTCGATCGTGGACTTCCTGCCGAGATGGTGAATAAATTTCTCACGGCAAGGAACACTGCCGTTTTTTCTCTGGATGCGGCGCGGCTCAAAACCATGCTCGTGGGTCTGAATTGTCAGGCCCCAACCCAGCTTTATCAGGGCCTGTTTGCACGGTTGTGGATCACCAGACGGATTTGATTTAGATGATCTTGTTGAGATCTGGAGCATCTCTGGATTTTCACCGGTCTGGTCCCTACCGATCCACGCTGATCGAACTAGGGCAGCAACTCGCTCCATGGGATTCGAGAATTAATCGATCCAGGTTCAGCGAACGCAAGACCGGAGGGGGGGGGTAGGTCTAAGAGAGGGATTTTGGGAATTATAGGGAAAAGAATAAAATTTATATAGTCATATCAATAGATCTCAGAGATTGACAACGACTAAATCACTCGGGATTTAGTCGGGATTTTCTCTGGATTTTGGGATTTTCGCCCAGACGTAGAAGCCAGGGTTAGTGTGACATGTGCACCAAGCAAAAGATGGTGTCTAGAG
>QCUI01000055.1 GCA_003210775.1 Synechococcus sp. AG-679-A04 | reverse complement strand
CAGGGGTGGGGGATCCAGCGCCACCAATCGGGATTCCGTTGCTGGCGTAAGACGATTGATATTCAGATGCCAGCGAGAGCAAGAGTTCGTTGCCGACCTCCTGCGCTTCATTCACGTAGTAAATCGTGTCGGCATCAAGGCCGTTCACACCATTCGCAGATCCTGTCAGCAGGGCTGTACCAACAGCGGTTCCCCGGTTCCAATTTCCGGGTTTTGCTGTTCGAAGCCGGCCATCCGCGGTGAGCGTGGCTGTGGCATTGATGGGTGAATAAGCCGTGTTCTGGATGGCGTTCTCAATCAAGAAAGGCTGGTAAGCATTCCCTGGGTTTGGCTGGTAAATCGTGAAGGCCCAGAAGCCTTGAGCCGGTGCATACGTTTCGGTTTCGGGAGGAGCTTGGTCTGCTATTGCCGGCAGGACAATTTGGTAGTCATAGGTACTAGTGAGTGGATGACCTTCGTTATCGATTTCAGTGGTGGGATAGACAGCGTCATTGGGGATGTTGGCTGCACCTCCTTGAACAGCAACACCAGCACGAACAAGCCATGAACTCCAAGTGTTGGGGTAAACCCCGATATTTTCGTTGGAGATATTCCAACCATTGTTGATATCCACGTTGCCTTCCACCAATGCGGTGGTGGCTTCACTCAGCAGATTAAGGCCGTAGCGATAGGCCTCCTGGAAGACAACTCTTTCCTGCGCTGTCCAGTTGACGGGAAGGGAAAAACCTGTTTCCAGATTGAGTCCGATCGTGGCAAAGCGCGCATTGAGGTCAGCCCGATCTTTAGGTGTGAGAGCAGAGGGAGGCTGGTAAGGCGTGTCGGAATTCTGTAGCGAGTTCTGGTTCCCGATCCAGATTTGATAAGGGGGAGGTGTGACATTGGTCTCAAGTTCAGCAGGGACAGGATTGAGTGCCAGTGCTTCAGAAACTTGCGTGAAGAATTTCACAGCATGCGTGGGGATTTCTCCCCATGTCCTGCTTGCTGCTTGATTCGGCGATGATTGACTGATTGGTTTGGAATAAGGGACGTCTCCGGTTTCCTTGAAGTCCTTCAGAGACGTGACCTGAAAACCGCTACCCAAGTCATCTTTGGTGCCGTTGATGAAAGCCCGCGTGGCTGTCATCGCATCGGCGTCCAGTGTGTTGGTATCGATGCGTGCCGTGATCCAAGCCATGGATGTATCCACCTGGAGCACCGGCAATTTGGCTCCCTGGATGGTGACTTCTTGAATGCCCTTCCCGTAATACGTGCTGTCAGGCCCAACCAAAAGAATCTGTTGAGGAAACTCAGATCCACCCTTTGGGATCGTTCTGGGCCCTAATGATCCAACGGTGTTGATGTAAGCATCCAGAACTGCGAGGATGTAATAGGCATCATCTGGGTTCTTAGGGAGCTGCAGCACCTGTTCCCCGTGATCGGCTTCATCAACTTTTCTGAGGTCAAGCCATGCGGGCATGTAGAGCACCGAAGCATTGGGTGCTGGCGATGAACTCTCATTCAGCCAGCTGGCGGCAAAACCAGGCTTAAAGAGTGAGTTTGCTGGCGCCTGAGTGCGGGTGTTGAGGTTATATAAACGGTAAGTTTGATTGAGTGGATAAGACCAGATCAAGGCCTCCAGCGTCGAACGAAAAATAGAATTTTCATCAGCACTGAGATCTAATAACCCGCTGCTTGCCTTGAAATCATCCAGCAAAGATGGAATATTTAATCCGTTGCCATTGGCTGATAAGTAATCACTAGGCCATGCAAGCAGGCTCATTGAGCTAGGTCAGCAGTCCAATTCTTTTTAGCGAGTGAGCTGGTGATTGGTCGTTAAGGGTCTGACTTCAGATCCTGCGTTTGAACCCTGGAATGGTGTGAACTCAGATCAGTGATTGCCATGGCTGTGCCTTCACGGCGCGGGTCGGCCGCGCCGTGCCAGCGGCCGTTGATCTTCTGCACCAGAGCGGTGCCGCTGCCGATGCGCTGTAGGCGTGCGGGTTGATTAGTGATTTGCAGCTGGTTCAGTGGCAGTGGCCAGACAAGCGGTGGATCCTGCTCCAGCACGAGTCTTTGGCCGCGGCTGGAGAGATGGGGAAGGCCCACGGCCCGCTGTGGTGGTTCGTTCCAAATCAGTGAGGCGAGCAGCACTCGGCTGAGCAGATGGGGAATGCTGCGACCGCCGGGGCTACCGAGTGCCAGCACCGGCTTGCCGTTTCGGAATACCAGCGTGGGCGCCATCGACGACATCGGCCGGCGACCGGGCAGGCGTCGATTCGCGACCGGTTGGCCGCCAATGGTGGGTTCAAAGGCGAAGTCGGTGAGCTGATTGTTCATCACCATGCCGGCCACCAGGTGTCGACTTCCGAAGACCGTCTCCACCGAGGAGGTGTAGCTGGCGATGTTGCCGAATTCATCCACGACCGTGACCTGGGTGGTGCCCTGTTCGCGGCCTTTGTCCGGGTGGCCGTAGGGATAGCGATCCATGCCTGCTGGCAGCCCAGGCAAGGGTTGGGCTGCGGGTGTGGCCTGCATCGATTTGAAGCGGGTCCGGATGTAACTGGGGTTCAGCAAGGCCGCGGCGGGGACGGTTGCATCGATCGGGTCATGCACCCAGTAGAGGCGGTCGGCATCAGCCCACGCCTGGGCCTTGGCGAGCTGCAGCCAGGCCTTTGGATCAGCAGCGCTGGAGAGCGTTAGATCCGTGGACTGATTCAGCAATGCCAGGGTCTGCAGCAGGCCCACTCCGCCACTGCTCGGTGGCGGCATCGTGCAGACCCGATGCGCGAGTTGCTCGCTGCAGAGCGGCTGGCGGTGCAGTACGGCATAGGAGGCCAGATCGGTTGCGCTCCAGCCGCGGAATTCAGGTTCGCTGGCCTGCAGTGCGGCCATCTCTCGCAGGATCAGCCGGGACAAAGTGCCTTGATAAAAATCAGGTCCGCCGTTTCGCGCCAGTGTCTCCAGCGTGCTTGCCAGGACGGGGTTGCGGAAGATCTGATCGGCCGGGGGTGGCTTACCGCCAGGTAGGTAGAGCTCTTGAAACGTTTTGCTGTGCCCCGCTCCGATGCGCTGGGCCAGGCTGATCGAGCGCAGCAGCCGCGGGCTCGGCATGAAGCCAGCCTTGGCTAGCTGGATCGCCGGTTGCAGTGTGCCGGCCCAAGGCAGACGGCCGTATTGCTGATGGGCCTCCCAGAGCAGCGCCACCGTCCCGGGGATGCCGATTGCGTTGAGCCGTGCCGTGGCATCTCGCCAGGGCAGGGGTTCTCCGGATGGGCTGAGCAGATCGCCAGCACGGCTGCGCTCGGGGGCAACCTCGCGGCCATCGAGCACGTTCAGGGCTTGTTGCTTCGCATCCCAGTAGAGAAGAAAACCGCCGCCAGCGAGCCCCGAACTCTGCGGTTCAACCACTGCCAGCACGGCCTGGGCTGTGACCAGGGCATCGGCTGCTGTGCCGCCGTCTTTGAGAACCCTCAGGGCCGCAGACGTTGCCAGGGGATTGGCGCTGACGACAACGGCAGAACCTGCAGCAGTGGAGATGCGCTTACGGCCGGGGTCAGAGGATTCCGGGTCGTCGCGGCTGACCGGTGCTGCAGCCGCCGCCGCAAGGCTGCCGGCACTCAGCAGCAGCAGCAGAGCTCTGAGCAGTGGGGCAGGGCTACGCAAGCGGCGTTGTTGGCTTCGTGTACCAGCTTGGCCGCTGCTGAGCGTCTGCGTTGGGTTGTGGATCAGGGCATTGACTTGATCAGCTTCTGCAGAAACGGCTTGAGCTGAAAGCCCCGCTCATTGAGGTAGGTGATCTCGTTGATGCGCCAGCTTCCCGTGCTGTCCCGGTTCAGTTCGTAGAGCAACTTGCGTGGGGGTTCGCCTGTTCTGCCTCTGAGGCCAGCCTGCACATCCACTGCAGCCTGGATGCTGTTTTCGATCTCCGCACTGCAGCCAGTGACTGTGGCTCCGAACGTCATGACCTGGGTGTTGCTGAACACATCGAAATCCAGATAACGGCCATCACGCGAAGGTATGAGCTGTCTGGCCTCCATCAGTAGTTCGAACAGTGAGGGTGTGAAGCGCTGACGCTGGGTGGCGAGAGACTTCACCGCGTCACCACGCTGATCCATGCGCTGCACCTGCCAGTGGTAGAGCCCATCGAGCTGATCGATCACGCCTTTGGGGCAGGCTCTATCGGCTGCTGGAACCGCGACGGCGATCAGGCTGGTTGCCAGAAGGGGAAGCATGGGTGCGCTTCGGTTGGGTCCAGTCTGGCTGTCATCAGCAACCTCGACTGGGTTTTGAGTGGCTGATCAAGGCCACTTTTTGATGCCAGTAGGGCTGATGGGCATGTTGCCCGCGCCAAGGCCTCAGCTCTATTCGGTTGAGTGGCTCTCGATCCATCACTGAATGACAATCGATGTTCCATTTCATTTGTCGACAATCACACCGCATTGCTGATCTGAACACGAGATGATTTCCATACGTGGATGGGTCATGCTGACCAAGACGCGGAATCCAAATAAACGGACAAGTCAAATGAGCCGAAGAGGAATTCATCCCCTGCTGATGGGTTTGGACAAGCCCAAGCCCAAATCAATCAAGAAGAAACAGGTTGAACTGTCTGGCTACGAGTCAGCACAGCGCAAACGTTTTCTTCGCGCTGAAGCAGATGAGTCAGAGCAGAGCAAAGCCTCCTGAGGCTGAGATGTTCAAGCTGATTGTGTGAAGAGGGGGCGACAAAAGCCGCCTCCGATCTCATGACGTGGGCGCCCCACCAAGAGCGCTTCCCACGCACCATTGATGGCAATAGAACTGAGAATAGGCAACTGGTCAGGCACTCTTTTTATGGAAAGGGAATACCAGACATTGAGTTTCAATCAAATAGAGGTCGATCCCTCATCCGAGGGATGTGGGATCTCGTTAAGTAGTGCTCAATAGTGTTGCGTACGTAGGAGCAATCAATGCCCCCCTCCTATGACTTGATCTTTCTGCGTGATGGAGAGTTTCAGACCAAGACTGTGCAGGTGCCTAATGCGAAAGAAGCTTGGCGCTTAGGTCGTGAGCAATATCCCGATTGCATTCGTGGTGTCGTTTGCCATGAGGGCTCGGCAGCTGGACCCGTTGAACCCAGCTAAAACAAGGCCACTGTTGAACTCGTTATGGAGCTGCTCCTTGACTCGCGCATTCTGAAAGGAGCTGTTGAGCGAGCCGTTCAGTTTTTGCAGAGCCGGCGGATCGTGGTCTGCATGGGCGACCGCTTGGCCTTGATGTGTCTTTGCCTCACTGAACCAATTAGGCCTGTGGTTTTAGGAGCTGCAACCACAGAGGATGAAGGTTTCGAGCTGGTGCGGCGCACGAAGCCCGATTTATTGATCTGCAGCTCAGATCTGGAAACTGGCTACGGCATTGATCTGATCAAAAGGGTCCATGCCGAGTTGCCCAGCTGCCAACGCCTGATTGTGCTCGTGCGTGAAACGCAAGCAGTGGTGCGCGAGGCCATGGACGCCTATGCCGATGGCGTGATGTTCAAATCCAGCTTCGGAACAGGCCGGGGCGACTTCATTCAGGCTCTGCAAACTCTTGCTGAAGGTCAGGTCTATTACCCCGAGGAGATCCGCCGTTTGGTCTCGGAAGCTCCTCGGCCCGAACTACCTCCTTTGGTGGAGCCGCTCTCAGATCGCGAGATCGAGGTGGTTTCCTTGATTGCTCTGGGTCTCAGCAATCAAGCCGTTGCAACCCAATTGAGCATCTCGATCGAGACAGTGAAAACACATGTCGTCAACGCCACAGGAAAGTTCGGTGCTCAAGGCCGCACGCAGCTTGTGGTGAAAGCCATTGCCTATGGCTTGATCGATCCTTCGTTCAGTTGATCGATGAGCGGCTTGGTTCTCATCTGATCCGCTGCTCAATGGAGAGAAACCGCTCTTGATGCCGCTGGATAAGAGAAGTTAAGGGGTCGTGATCGGGGTTATTGATCCCTAGATTTTTGATCACAGATTGATCGAAACATGATTCGCAGAATTGCAGCGTTATCGCTCTTCGCCGCTTTGAGCGGAGGCTTCATTCCTGTCTCGGCGGAGCCGGTGAAGCAGCTGCTCAAAAGCCTTCCTACCAGCCTGGGATCGAATGCCGAGATGATGTTTAGTGCCAATCCGCTGGGGCAACTGGCGCTCAATAGCCGGCATCAAAACACCACCCTTGATGCGCTGCTGGCCAAGATTCGTACAGATCTCACCAAGGCTGGTTACTGCGAAGAGCCCATTCGCACCAATGTCACCCGGGGCACGTTTTCGGCCACCTGGGCACCGCCGAAAGGAACCGTTGTTGATGGCACGCAGCAGGGTAAATACGCAGTGCTGGCCACACAGGCCGTGATGCTGGATCAATCCGTGATCAACCTGAATGTGAGCTTCAGGGAAGTGCTCGGCGGTAATCAGGCCGTGATCACCGAGTGTTATGGGGGTTCATCCAGTAGCTCGAACGATTCCAGTCAAGACAGCAACCCTGCTGAGACAACAACAAAGTCAAAGCCATCGGCACCTTCGATCAAGATCAAACTGTTCTGAGCGGAAGATTGGATGTCGGGAAGGTGACTGACACCCATGACTCAAAGCCTTGCCAGCGCTACATCCAGCCCATTGATCACTGAAGCAAGGAATGGCAGATCGAGAGTGTTGATCGTGTCGCTCATCTGGTGGTAGTGCGGGTTTCGCAGGAAGGATGTGTCAGTCACCATCAGGGCGTTGTATCCCTGATCCCAGAACGGGCTGTGGTCGCTGCGGCGCACAGCCGGCACATCGACTCCAGCGCGCAGCACCGGCAGTGCTTTGGTTGTGACGTGTCGCCCCATGGCATGGGTGAGCTTGCTGAGCATCAAGCCGGCACGGGCGTTGGCCACAATCGCAATGAAGTCTCCGCGGTTGCCGTAGAGCTTGCCCATGGCGGGGTGGGGGTAGCTCTGCGCGTTGCTGGTGTAGGCGAGCATTTCCAGGCTCACCATTAGCTTGAGCCTTTGCTGTTCAGCTTTGAGCTGTTCGGCCAGCACAGAGCTGCCGATCAGGCCCCATTCCTCCAGATCGAAGGCCACCAGCCACACAGGTCGCCGCGGTGGTGAAGTGCTCCAGCGTCGGCCCAGCTCAAGTAGGGCTGCAACGGCACTGGCATTGTCATCGGCTCCAACCGATTGCAGCGGCCCGTCGTAATGCGCGCCCACCAGCAGGGGCCGGCGCCTGGGATTGCGGCCGGGAAGTTTCAGGATCAGATTCACGCCTTGATGGCTGCCGCGTCTGAACGGGTGCTCCTCCACTGTTCCGAGTGCCGCGAGTTGTTCGCGCACATAGCTGCGCACGGCCATCAAACCCACCGGATCCCAGCTGGCATGGCGGGGAATGGCGATGGCTTCGAGGTCCTTTCGGCAAGCGGCTGTTAGCAGTGCCATCTCTTCAGTTTGATGGGCTTGGTTGGCTGATCACCAGGCAGGAAAAGCCTCCTGTCTCAGGGGAGGCTCTTGATCAACGGCGGGGATCCGTGCCGTTGGTTGTCGCGTCACCCGACACCATTGCAATCTCGAGCAACGCTCAAAGATCTTCCAGGGGGACAACCGTCTGATCCGAGTGCGGAGATCTCCACTGCGATCTTCAAAGCCGTTTGGTCGTGAATCGCTCAGATACCCCGCAACCAAGCAAATACAACCTGCGCACCAACAGCTGATCACCTGCGGCCAGGGCTGCACCTTTTACTTTCGCAGGATCAAATGCTTGAAGGTCTGATGTCTAATCCGACTCAGCCAATGGTTTGGCCCGCTTCGCTGCCCACATTCCTGTTTTTTGGGGGACTGGCTTCCGCCGCGCTGCTCACTCAGCTGGTTGGGTAGCAGCCGGAGTGAGGTTCAGCCATGTCCTCTCAACCGCCCATGGCCAGTGGGTGATTCTCAGCACCTATCGCAGGGTGAAACCCCATCCTCCTGAGCCGCAGAGCCAGAGGAGGATGATCCAGCAGAACGCCATCGAGTCATGGCAGAACATCCAGAAGGTCGGCTGGCGGCGCTGTCGTCCACTGATGAACCGACTTTGTATTGGCAAAGCAAGGCGCATCCAACTGATTTGCCGGGGTTTGCTGATCTTGTGATTGCCATTCAACGGCGTCCCGTTTAGATCCTGGTTACAAGGGCTTTGGGCATGGACCGCGCTCGTAACCTCGCCGGACTCGCCTCGATCGCAGTCGCCAGGCAGTCCATGGGCGAAGCTAAATGGCAAGCCATGGTGAACATGCGCCGGGCTGCCTACATCCACCGGATCATCGGTTGCATGCTCACCGGTCAGGTTTCACGTTTGCCAGATACCCATCGGATCCACCCGGTGTGATGCTCTCAGTGCTCAGGCGTCTGTGCTCATCCAATCGGTGGGAGTAGTTGCCACGTCCACTGGATCAACCAGGCAATCGCCAGCGAATGGAGGATGTAAGTGAACTGTTCGCTCAGCTTTGGGAACTGACGTCTGACAGAACCATTACTGGTGTCCTCAGCCTGGCCCTGAGTCAAAGCAAGGTGTGCACCCCAGTTCAGCACTAACCAGGCAGAGATCCATTCGACGAACAGGTATTGATCGAGCCCGAACATCCGCAATGCTCCCTTGGTGGTGCAGGCCAACTCTCGCAAAGCTGCAATCAAGGCACATCAGCGGCTTGGCCTCTCGTCAGCAGGCACCCATCGAATCAACCCGGTGTGATCCAGCAAACGTTGAACCCATCACCGTTTGCAGAGCTCTGATCAAATCAGTTTTGAACCACCCATGATCCAGAGCACAAAAAACAGCAGGATCCAAGGCGTCAGGAATGAGCAGTAGGTCTGCACGAGGATCAGAACCACCAAAGCTCCAATGGCTGTTCGCAGCTTGACGTTCACAGGCTGCTCACCGCAGGAGCCAGAAGCATCGCCATCAAAGCAGCGCCAAGTGACACCAGCCACGCCAACAACCGCTTGCGTACGGCGACCGGACGCGGATCAATCCCCGTCAGGATGACGACGCTGACATTTCCGAACAGTCTGATGGCCACTGTGATCAGGGCTAGCGCTAGCAGCCTTGTTTCCATGCTGATCCTGTGCTCGTTCCAGTGATTGAAACCCAGCCCTCTATAGCCAATGCAGGCTTTGACGGTTCCGTCTAGTCCGGAGCTGAGTCTTTCAGCACCGGTCCCACCTAGGCGACCAATCGACCATCAGATTGGATTTACAACCTGGCAACAGTTGCTGAAAAAGCCTTGCATCACCTGAATCACCAGCCCAGGTGAAATGCATCCAAGCCACTGAATCATTTGCGGCTGTCAATACATCCTGGCGCTGTCCCACCAGCGCCCGAATGACCAATCAGCCACCTCTGACTCATTGGACTTCAAAACTGCCACTTCAGCTGGCGACGTCAATGTGTCGCCGACGTCATTCGGCGAATGAATAATGGCCGCCATGGCTTTTGCACTCACTAGCCAAGTTCCAGGCAGGCAAGCCCGTACACCTCATCCAATTGCCGGGACGGCATCACTCCGCGGTACATCCGCAGCGTGCGTCCTGCGGGTGTGAAACCAAGTTTCTGCAGCAGCGGTGAGGCCAGTGCATTGCCACCCGGTGAATCAATGATCACTAATCCATGCCTTGCCTTGAGGAGATCCATGATCAACAGCTCAGCCAGTTCAGGGGAATCTGCCAGTAAGGGGCCGATGCGCCAGCCTGCTTCGTTTTTAAGTAGGCATGGCCGGATTCGGGCAAAACCATGGCAGTCCTGCTTCTTGTCCAGCAACGCCGTCACATCGCCTGCTGGATGATGCAGCCAATCAGATAGAAAGTGCGGTCTGGGATTGAGTTCACGATCAGCGTCATAGATCTGAACCTTGAGTTCAGGGATGTCATTTCCATGAATCAATCTGAGCCCTTCCGGTCGTTCTGGTGATCTGAGCTGGTCGGGAAGGGAGTCAACCGCAAGCTGCCAACGTGTTGTTGTTGAAGCGGGTTGAAAGCCCCAGTTTGAGTAATCATCAATCCTGTTTTCTGCTGCTTCGAGCCCAACGCAGCTCACGCCTTCGAGGTGTTCAAGCGCTTCTCGCCAGAGCTTCACGCCATAGCCTCGACCTCTCTGGTCTGGTCGCACGATGTAGAGGCCGATAAAACCGTAGGCATGGTTGTAACGAATGCCTGCGATGCATCCGATCGGTTCTTCATCCAGGCAGCCCGTCCAAATGCCCTGACGGTCTGTTTGTCGATAAATTCCAATATCGCCCGTACCGGGGGCAAACCCTTCATTGCGCGCCCAGTCGTTGATCAGCGGAAGATCAACTGGTTTGACAGGGCGAATTGTGAAGGCTGAATTCATCCCATCAGCCTGAAGCGACCATCCTGAGGCTGCAAGCAGGCTTCATGGCCACTTCAGATTGTCGCAAATGATAACTAATCAATGATCTGTTTTCCCCTCATGTATGTCTGCTATCGGTCAATAACTGGGCCTCTTGTTGTAACGATCAAATTACAATCTTGACTGCCAGACGCGAATCGTAAAAGTTTCAGCTTTTTGCACTGTTCTTGATCACCATCTCAGTTTGATCTCGCCTCCATGAGGGCCTTGAAAAGTGACGCTGCCTGATTTGCTCTGTGGCTCGTAATAAGGCCCCCAATTCACAGGTCTGCGCCCCGTCCACCAGGGACCATTGCGAACGCAACGACCTTGGCCTGCGTAGTGATAGCCAATGGCGCAGACGAAATGGTCTTTGCGGTGCTTTGGCTTGCAATACCCAGAACCCAGCATTGGGCCTGTCTGAACCCAATGAGCGCCTGGACCACAGTTTTGAGCAGCCTGGCCGGGCATCACGCCAACAGTGAATACCTGAGCTACTGCAAAAACGGCGATGGCAGGTGATCTCAGTGGAAGCATTTGGATGGTCCAGGTCCCCACACATTGAACATGGCGAGAGTGTTTGTCAGCTCTTCTGCTGGGTGCTCATGGTTGTCAACTTCAATCCTGGGAGATGATCTGCAAGACCGGCTGGAGGTGATCCATCCCGTCATGGTGGTCAGCCACTGCGGAGCAGTTCTGCTTCGCGTGAATGGTGTAGTCGCGCTTGTCGCTGAGGGGTCGGCACTTTTGCCTGGCTTCCTTGATCTGACCGGCCTCGTAACTGTGTTTCCCCAGGCATTGACGCTTCAACACTGATGATCATGCCAGGCAGCACATCGACGACAGACGACTGAAAAAAATGCGACTTCAAATAATATATTGATTGATGTTGAGTATCAATGCACGGCTGGGTTCTTTGGAACTTGGGTAAATTCGGAAAAATTCTGATTCAAATGCTAAGTATTCTTCCTTCCTACTATCTTGTTTTTCTTGGGCTTGGCCTTACCTCGGTGGTTGTTGTTTTGTTCACCGCTTTCAGCGAGACCTCGAAACATGAAATGAGACGCCGGCGCCGCTAGGAGCGGGGTAGCCGGCCTTCGTGTGCATTGCGATTTGTTTGTTCTTTGAAGGTCTGAAGAGTTCTCCAAAGGCCTTTGCAAATTCTGTCTTTTGAGAGAATGTGATTGTTTGTTGTTGTTTGTGAAGCACCTGACAAGAAGCGACGTTAGGGATGGTCGAAAGCTGCTTGTTTGCGATAAAATTGCTGCTTGTTGCCGCATTAAAAGCGTCGGCAGTGTCGGGGCGTACATCAATTTTGAGGCGGGTCATAGCATGTATTGAGTTGTTATTGGTCTTGTGCAAAATCAAACTGAAAGCAGGGCAATTGAGGAATTGCCTGCTGAGTCTGTTGGCGTGCTGAATCCTGCCGCTTTGATCCTTCTGGGCTTGATCGCCGTTGCTGGATTGTGGAGCTTTTCTTTGCTTTTGGAGTATCTGATGCCCAATTGATATCTGTGAGGCTTCAGTTGCCGCCCTCGCCAAAATTGTATGAAGGAGTAGTGTCCTGACTCTTTATTTTTACTCCTTCAATATTCTGGTTTGAAATTGACTTCAATTCAGTGCCTGTGAATTGAAACCCCAGATGGCTGGCGATCGCAGCGATCTCGTTTGCAGTTGCTGAACCTGAAATTGTTTCGTATAAAGACTTGTCGGTTCGTATGGCAACTATAAATCTCTTTAATTCCTCCATCGACATGTGTTGCTTGCGGCTGGTTTGACTTTACTCGGCCTTTTTATTGTGACCGAACAGATGATCTCCAGGGGAACCATCGATGGCACATCTGCCTGGCTTGCGACAGCCTCCAGCAGCTTCTCAGCGGTTACACCGACTGCCATCACCAGTGGTCGTTTCAGCCCATCCGACGCTGTTTCCCAAGTTTCGGACAGATGGGCTCATCCGGATCTGGTTGGCACCTCATCCGCCGACGTCTGGAACAGGAAAGCTTTTGCCGATGGCTCGATTGCCGAGATTCGTCTTTGAGCGGACGATCCATTGCGCAAACGTGTTGCTGTTTGGACCTGGCCAGTATCTGTAGGTCTCGGTGAAGGGGTAGTGGCTTGGGGAGGATTCAATCGCCTCAACCAGGTTCAAAGCATCATCCCCAGTCCATTGCTCGATCAACTGTGATGGGCCATTGCCAACACCCTGGCGGGGAGCCAAAAGGTTCTTGTGTAGATGTCCCCAGCAGGAATGATTCTGGCGTGCGAATTGCCACACTTCCCAGCGATCACAAGTCTGCTGACCGCTGGTTAGGTCACCGCGAATCACTAGCAGCCAATAATGATCTGCAACCAGGCCTGGCAATCCTGGGATTTTGGCGGCTCGCAGCTCAACCTTCAGCATTGGTTGATCGAACAAGAGATCAAGGCTTAAAGATCTTTGGCCTGTTGCTGCTTCTTTCGGAGCTGAGCTTTCTTTAACTTCTCCTGCACTTCATAATTGGTTGTGCGAGTGAAGGAATAGAAGAGAACGACAACAATTGCAGCCAGCCCTAAGCCGAGTGCCACCAAATAGTAAGGAGGAATCAGGCTCAGCAATGGCTACAAATCTGGGATTGAAACTCTAGCTCGCTCCGGTTGCTTCAACGCTTTCGGTGTTTGGCTTAATCACAGTCGTTTCGGCCGTTTGCTCGTTCTCGAGGGGGACATCGATTGAAGACTCGTCGTTGAGCAGATGCAATATTCCGTCTCCTCTGATGTATTGATAATCTTCCGGTTCGCCTGTGACATCTTCCGACTTCAGAACCCGCTCCAGCTCCTCAAGAGATAAGTCTTGCCATTGGAGTTTCTCTGGGCTCACAGATGATTTTCCTGGGTGCAGCACTTTAGGCGATCGGCCATGGTGCTGCTTCGGTTGGTTTAAGCACAAAAAAGGCAGGGTTGATGAGCAACCCTGCCTGCAATTGATCAAGTGGTGATGGGCTCTAACGGCCTGATCACTCTTCCCCTTCTTCCTCAGCTCCGACAGGAATCAGGCGGATTGCTTTCTTGCCCAGCTTGATCTCGAATTCATCGCCAGGTGCAAGATCCAGCATGGCTGTATAGGCCTTACCGACCAGCAGGTTGCCGTTGCCTTGCACTTTGGCGGTGTAGCTCAGTTTGCGACCACCTTTACCCATGCCTGCAGAACCACCACCGAGTTCGATGCCCTTGGCATTCAGCAGAGCTTCGTAGAAAGCGGTGAAATTCACCCGGTCAGAGCCGTCTTTCTTCTTGGAGACGTACCCACAGGCAGTTGCCAGATCAGTTTTGGAGACATCGCCCAATTCTTTGACCTTGGCCAGCAGATCAGCACCAGTGAGCATTTTAGTTAGAAGAATCCGTCACCCATATTTATACCCTGCTGCCCCTAAATAACAAGTCGGAGTTCGTCTCGATCTGAAGCTTTCGTGGATCTCATCTGTTGCGGCTGTAGCAGATGAACTCGCAGAAACCTGTCTGAGGCTGGTAAGGAATTGGCTGCGTTGATGCACGCGACCTTCTCAGTGAGCCTCTCCCCAGCTCTCAGCAATGTTGCAATCCGCCTCCAGGGGAATGTCACCCAGATACTGCTTCTGAAGCTTCTTTGAGGTCATTGATGCCAAGGCGACGGCCTTGACCTCCTCCACTCGATCCCGTGGAACCTCGAGAAGAATTTCATCGTGAATCAGGCCAACGATGTGAACACCTGCGAAGCGATCCAGCGCAGGCCAAAGGTCACCGAGGGCAGCGGCGAGTAGGTCACGACCAGATCCCTGAACAGGGAAATTGATTCCGTTGGTTCGTCCCAGCGGTTGCATTGGTCTGATTCCATCCGGGCCGACCTGGTTGCTGCGGTATGTCATCCGTCGACCGGCAATGCTGCGTACTTCGGTGATGCTTTTTTGGGAGAACTTCTCCATCTCCCGACTCATCTGCGGGTGCAGGCGATGCCAGGCGTCATAAACCTTGTGGGCTTCCGTCTCCGTGACCTGCTCACCGCGAGCGCGGGAGAGCAGTTTGCGAACACCGGACAGCCCGCAGCCGTAGGCCAGGGCGAAATTGGCTCGTTTCCCGATCGTTGAGCGCTCCGGATCCGCTTTGGTGATTTCGCGTCCGCAGGCCTGACTGGCGATGTAGGCATGCGGGTCGATGCCATCCAGCAGGATCTTGCGCTGACCGTCGTCGTTGTACAGCTCTGGGCTCGCCTGAAGCCGGATCTCAATCGATGACCAGTCGAGGTCCATCAGCACGCTGTCGGGGTTGCCCGTGCCAAGTGCTTTTTTGCGATCGCCGGTGATGCCCTGGAAATTGAACCCACACTGCCCGAGCTTCACGGCCTTGGGTTCTCCTTGCCTGTGGCCTGTCTTGAACCGCTCGGTGTCGGAGGGAACGTGACTGCTGGTTTCGCGGATCAGGGCATTGGTGCTCATTCGGCCGGTGCTGGCACCAATGATTCGGTAGTGGGGACGGACCCGGCCATCCGTGAGCCTGGCTTCCTCGAGCAGCCAGTTCACCTCTTTCAGTTCCTGATCCAATGCCTTCAGCTGGAGCAGTTGCCCGATCACAGGATCGGGAAGGAAAGTGTTCAGAGTTCGGTCTTTGGTGTTTTCAACTGGCTCGCCCAGGTGAAGACTCAGAGCATCCTGCAGCTTGTCCGGGCTTCTGTAATTTTCGATGCCGAGTGTCTTGTGCACTTCAGCAGCCAATCGTTCCCGTTCGCGGAGACCCTGTGTCTTGGATTGGAGTGCTGCTTCGACATCCACCGCCAGCCCTCGCACTTGACCATCGGCGCAGGCGCTGATCATCGAGCAATCAAGCCGGTGCACGACGACCTGTTGCGTGGCCACAAGCTGCTGATGCAGCACACGCCCCAGAGGCAGCACGATTTCCGCATCCAGAGCCGCGTAGCGCAGTTGGCTGGCGCTGAGGGCATGCCCCCAATCGCTGGTCTGTTCGCTCTTGTCGAGCTCACGCTTCATGTAATGCGCAGAGGCGGCGGCCAGGCTGTTGCTTGGTAAGTCGCCGATGATCTGGCTGGCCAGCATCGTGTCCCACCACTGGCAGAGCGGTCTGATTCCAGCGGCGATCAGAAAGGTGGCTTCAAACAGGAGGTTGTGGCCCACCAACCTGCGCGCAGGGTTGCGCACAACCCTGCGGAGCCAGTCAATGGCGGGTTGGTCGATCACCGCCACATCGATCACCAGCGTGCTGTTGCTATGAGCCGTCGTCAGCTGAGCCAGACGGATCTCGCCACCGAGAGATGGGCTGAGGCTGGCCTTATGTCGCCAGAGATCAGTGCGACGGTTGAACGTTTCCAGTTCAAACCCAATGGACAGTGCCATCGAATCGGGATCGGGTAGATCAACCGCCTTGCTGATGTAATCGACTCCGCTGGGAGCCTCTCCGGCGAAAGGCACTGGAACAGCCGGGTGGATGGCGTCAGCCCCGGGGAATAGCAGTTGTTGATCGAACAACGGCTTCGACATGCTCCAGGCAGTCTCGGCTGTTTCAGGCGATTGCGGAGTGCCTGAACATGGTGGATCGAATGATCAGGCTCAGTTCTTGACCGGGCAGGCGCAGGCGTCCATCTGCAGCTCGCGGGTCACGGCTGCGATGCCATCCATGTCGCGGAAGGCGCGATACATGGCCAGCTGCTTGTTCAGTTCCTGGCAACGGCTGCTGTTGGCTTTCATGGGTCCAACTCCAACGATGTAGATACGGTCATGCTGGCCAGAGCAAATGCACTCGTCGGTGACAACGGCTACGAATCCCCGATCGATCTGTTGAACAGCTGTGATGCTGATGAGTCAGATGAAAAAAACTTTCGAATCTGATCCCGTGTCACCCGCCTGGAAAGATCCTGAAACCGTACCTCTGAGGTCGGCTGCCCGATTTGCTCAGCGCAGTGAGGCAGGCATAGAACGAAGAGGTCCTTATTGGAGATACCCATGACTGACACCACCCAACGCCGCTTTGGCTTCGTCAACTTCGCTGAAACCTGGAACGGCCGACTGGCCATGCTCGGTTTCGTTATTGGCCTGGGCACCGAACTGCTCACCGGCCAGGGCGTCCTCAATCAGCTCGGTTTCTGACTTTCGCTGGCCGCCAAAACGGTTGGCTTATCAAGCCCTGGACCTAATTGCATGTTCGGCCCAGGGCGGGTTTCACTGTCACGATCGCGTGAAGGAGTGGCGAAGATTGGTAAGGGTTTAATCAACGTCTCACTTTGGTGAGGCTTTTGCCGTATCTGCACCATGACCAACCATCGCTTGTCGGTTGAGCAGAAGTTCAACCTTGAAGCTGCGTTTCGTGAGATCGATTCCTGTGAGGACATCGAGCAACTGCGACAGCTCACCAAACAAATCATCACGGCGCAGGAAAACGAGAAGGCTTTTGCCCGCGAAGCGATTGTGCAGATCAGGCGCGAGTTTGAGGCTAGTGCCGCTCGTCGTTTCGGATTTGCCTAAATCAAGAGCTATCCGATGTCATTCGTTCAAACCGCGAACCGCTACCTGGTGCGCTACCGGGATCTCAGAGGAGCAACTCTCGAGAGTTGCGTTTATGCCTCCGATGCAATGGAAGCCAGAGATTTTGCCCGTGAATTCACAGCGGAACTGAGGCAGCGCCCAAACCTGATTAGCGCGATTCTCAGAGTTGCCTGAGCACAGGCTCTGCAGCAATTCGATCAGTTTGTATGCCGCTGTTGAAGGTCCTGGATCTCCTGATTCAGCTGCGCGTTTGCTTCTGCAGGTCTTTGTCAACGTTCATCCAACCAGCGGCCGTTGGCGAGAACCCTAAAGAGCACGGTTGTTGCGATGCCGGCTGTTGCGATGACAGCTGTT
>QCUI01000054.1 GCA_003210775.1 Synechococcus sp. AG-679-A04 | reverse complement strand
CCCTTGATGGCATCGCACTCTCAGTGGCAGGACTGGTGCAGCTGGCGGAGCAATCCATCGGCCATGGTCTCGGGGAGCTGGCCGTTGATGGAGGTGCGGCAGCATCGGATCCACTGCTGCAAGCCCAGGCCAACAGCACAGGACTGAGGGTGCGACGTCCGGCCTATCTTCAGAGCACCGCCCGTGGAGTCGCTCTGTTGGCAGGAGTTCAGGCCGGGCTGATCAGCAGCCTGCAAGACCTGGAATCCCTCCGCGGTGAGCAGGCGGACGTCTTTGAACCCTCGCTCAGTTCCGAACAACGCCAGCACTGGCTGAAGCAGTGGAACGACGCCATCTCAAGGAGCCTGCGCTGGCATGACTGACAACTGCTTCGACCTTCTGGTGATTGGCGGCGGAGCCAGTGGTGCCTGCGTGGCCTACGAAGCCGTCTGCCGGGGTCTCAAGGTGGCCCTACTCGAGAGCCATGACCTTGGCGGCGGCACAAGTTCGCGCAGCACCAAGCTCTTGCATGGAGGGGTTCGCTATCTCGAACTGGCGTTCAAGACCGCCGACACTGCTCAGCTTCGACTCGTGAGAGAAGCATTGCTGGAACGCGGTCATTGGCTGAAACAGGCACCGTTTCTTGCCCATCGCCTTGAGCTAGCTCTACCCACAGGTGGGCTCATCGGCCAGCTGTATTACCGCCTCGGGCTCGGCATGTACGACGCTCTCTCAGGCCGTTCAGGAATCGGCAGCAGCCGGCTGCTCTCTCGGGCGCTGTTGCATGAAGCGCTGCCCGATCTGCGCAGCGACGTCAGCGGGGGGGTTGCCTACAGCGACGGGCAGTTTGACGATGCCAGGCTGAACCTGCTGATGGCACTCAGCGCTGAACAACACGGGGCGATCGTGCGCACCCAGACACCAGTAGTGGAGCTGGAGAAAGACAGCGACGGGAGGGTCTGCGGAGCCATTAGCGAAAGCGCGGATGGCCAGAGGGAGCGTTGGCAAGCCCGCGTGGTGGTCAACGCCACCGGCATTCATGCCGATGCACTGAGGCGCATGGTCGAGCCCGATTGCCAGGAGCGCATGCTGACCAGCCGCGGAGTCCATGTGGTGCTGAAGCAGCGTCTCTGTCCGCAACGGATTGGCCTGCTGCTGCCCTCCACCGATGACGGCCGGGTGCTGTTCATGCTGCCCTTCTTCGGAAGCACATTGGTCGGAACAACAGACACGCCTTGTACCCATCCGCAGGCAGCTGTGCCTTCCGATCAGGAGCAGAGCTATCTCCTGAACTACGTGAAGCGATGGTTCCCAGGCCTGAACAGCATCGAAGTCGGCAGTTGCTGGGCTGGAGGGAGGCCCCTGCTCAAGCCTGCCGATGCCGATGTGAACAGCAGCCGCGTGGTTCGCGAGCACGAGGTGGAGACGCTGCCAAGCGGGCTGGTGAGCGTGATGGGAGGCAAATGGACCACCTGCCGTCCAATGGCTCTCGACACGCTCACGGCCGTTGCGAAGCAACTCGGACAATCACTACCAGCGAGCAGAGAACTCGCCCTGATCGGCGCAGACGTCGATCCCCTGCAAACCCCAAACCGTCTGATTTCACAACGGTCAACCCTCCAGGATCTATTGCCGAAATCGCCTCAGCAAGCGCAACAGATCGAACATCTTGAAAGCGGCCATGGCCTCAATGCGGAGGCCCTGGTCAACAGCTGGTCAGAGGTAGAGCGGGAACCTCTCAGCGCGGTGATGCCCATCTGCAGAGGAGAGTTGCGGCATGCCGTCGAGACGGAAAAGGCGAGAAGCGTGACGGACGTGCTGGCCAGGCGAACGCGGCTGGCCATGGTCGACCGCGACGAAGCTCAACGGTTGGCTCCTGTGGTGAATCAAATTCTTGAGCAGTGCGGCCATGGCAACAGCACACCTTTGGACCTGAATCACTAATCGGAGCTCACATCCTCCACTTCACCGATCAGCCACCAGCTGAATCCATTGGCTGGCAAATAGACAAACCAGTCCTCCGAAGCAGGCGGATATTCACAACCCCAGAAGACCTCACGCGTGCGCACACCGCTCCAGCGGCTGAGGTCAAGGTGCAGAGACGCCCCTGCTGCCGAAAGGTTGGCAGCCACCAGCACCGTCATGCTGCCGTCACAGCGCACGTAGCTAATCACTCCTGGGTGGGCGCATTTCAGCAGCTCGAAATTGCCATATCGCAGAGCTGGCAGTAATCGCCGGCAGGTGAGCATGCGCCGGTGCCAGTTCAGCAGCGAACCAGGCAGCTGCTTCTGCACTTCAACATTCACCACGCGGTAGTCGTAGCCTGGAGATGTGATCGGCGGTAGTACCAGCAGCGGATCAGGTGCGGTTGAGAAGCCCCCGTTACGCGCAGGAGTCCAGGCCATTGGGGTGCGGTTGGGATCGCGGTCACGCAATCCCGGCCAATCCCCCATGCCGAGCTCATCGCCGTAGTAGAGGCATGGCATCCCCGGCAGGCTGTAAAGCAGCGCATGCAGAACGCGGTTGGAACCTGGATCGCCATTAAGCAATGGCGCCAGGCGACGGTTGATGCCCCAGTTGAGCCAATGCCCCTGTCCTTGATGGAGACCTGCACGAATGATCTGGATCACCTCCTCCGGGATCAGGTGACCATCACCCAGCCACAATTCATCGTGGTTACGCAGAGGCAATGCCCAGCGGCAGCCACTGACAACCTGCTGTGCCTCCTCAAGACAATTGCGCAGATTGTCCACCCTGCCGCTAGCGATCGCAGCAAACAAGTGAGCGGTCAGAGCGAAGTTGTAGGCGCCGTGGAGCTCATCTTGCAACAGATAGGGCGCAATTTCGCCAACGGGCTGGATCGCTTCTCCCAGCAACAAAATGTCCCGACCATGGGAATCCACCCGCTGGCGCAATCGCTTGAGAAAAGCATGGGTTTCAGGAAGCCCCTCACAGCGTGATCCCTCCTCCTCACAAAGGAAAGGCACGGCATCCAGGCGGAAGCCATCGACACCACGATCAATCCAGAAATCCACCACATCCAACATCGCCTCCTGGACAAATGGATTGGCGTAATTGAGATCAGGCTGATGACGCAGGAAACGGTGGAGGAAGTACTGACCTGCCACCTCATCCCATTCCCAGTTCGACGACTCGAAATGGCGGAAGAGCACTGGGGCATCCGCATAACGATGCGGATCATCACTCCACACGTAAATGTCACGTTCAGGGCTGCCCTGTGGTGCCCATCGGGCGCGCTGAAACCAGGGATGGAGGGTGCTGGTGTGATTCATCACCAAATCCATCACAACCTTGAGGCCCTGCGCATGCGCGGCCGTGAGAAAACGATGGAACGCTGCGAGATCACCCAGATCAGGATGAATCGCCTTGAAATCGGTGATGTCATACCCGCCGTCGTCCAGCGGTGAGGGGTAGATGGGCGTCAGCCAGATGGCTTCCACACCCAGCCAACGCAAATAAGGAAGCCGGCTAGCCAACCCCTGCAGGTCTCCGATCCCGTCGCCGTTGCCATCGCGGTAACTACGCACGATCAGCTGATAGATGACGGCGCCGTTCCACCACGGCTGCTGCTGACTCATCAGGCCGTTGCCTCTGATCACGGTGTAATGGCGATCGTGCTCAGCGTCATCCCCACGTCAACGGTTGAGCTAACGAAACTGCGAGCATGCACGGCACAGACAGCACGCTCATCCCCGTCATGGTCCAGGCCAAAGCTGCAAGCACTTTCACCGATACCGACCTGGACCACCTGCGCAAACCCGTACTGGAGGGCATCACCAGGCCGGAAACCTGGCGTCGTGAACAGCTTCAGCGGCTGCGTGCGCTCGTGACACAACACGAACCAGAGATTCTTGAGGCCCTTCGCCAGGACCTTGCCAAGCCCGATCTGGAAGGGATGGCCGAGGTGGTGACTTTGCTTCAGGAACTCAAACTCACTGAACGACGTCTTCGGGCCTGGATGCGTCCGCGCCGAATCCGTGTGCCACTTGTGCAGCAACCCGGCCGAGCCGAATTGATCCGGGAACCACTTGGATGCGTACTGCTGATCGGTCCCTGGAATCTGCCGTTCAGTCTCACGTTATGGCCACTTGTCAGCGCACTTGCAGCCGGCAACACTGCTGTGGTCAAGCCATCTGAACAGGCCCCGGCAACCGCTGAACTCATCGAGAAGCTCGTGCCCGAGTACTTCCAAAGCGATGTGGTTCAGGTCGTCAACGGTGATGGAGCTGTTGCGGCTCAACTAGTGAGGCAGCGCTTCGACCACATCTTCTTCACCGGTGGTGGGCGGATTGGAGCGAAAGTACTGGAAGGGGCCGCCGCCAACCTCACGCCGGTGACGTTGGAGCTTGGCGGCAAGAACCCTGCGATCGTGCTGCCTGGCGCCGATTTGTCCGTCACAGCTCGCAGGCTCGTCTGGGGGAAGGGATTCAATGCTGGGCAGGCCTGTATCGCGCCTGATCATCTCCTGGTCCAGGCAGACATCCGTGAGCCTCTACTGCAGGCCATCGCCGAAGAACGGCTGAAGCTATATGGAAGCAATCCACTGGAATCGGAATCGCTCGGAAGCCTCATTCATGCTCGTCATTACGGCCGACTGGAGGCTTTGTTGAAGCAGGCCAAAGACGCAGGTCGTGTGCTGCTCGGCGGTGAGTCGGACCCCATCAGACACCGGATTGCACCGACGCTGATTGACGTACAAAACGAACAAGACCCGCTGATGGCCGACGAGTTGTTCGGACCACTTCTGCCTGTGCTTGAGATCGCTGATCTGAATGACGCGATTCAAAGGATCCAAAAGCAGGACAAGCCGCTCGCGCTCTATTTATTTGGCGGTGACGAGCGTGACCAGGACATGGTGCTGCGCAGCACTAGCTCCGGTGGGGTGTGCTTCAACGATGTGGTGATGCAGGCAGGCGTGCCGGATCTGCCTTTTGGTGGAGTGGGCGCCAGCGGGATGGGAGCCCATCACGGAGAAGCAGGATTCAAAACCTTTTCTCATGAGCGCTCGGTGCTGAAGCGTCCGTTTTGGCTGGATCTGCCTCAGCGCTATCCGCCATACACCCTCAAGCCAGAAACATTCCGCCGTCTGTTGAGCTAGCTAGCTCAAAAACAAGTTCAGAACAGCACTGGCACTCCACGGGAGGCACCTTATGTTTCGCCCAGTCAATGGACACGCATGCGCCGCACCCTCCTGACCGTCCTGGCCGTGATGGCCCTGACACCACTCGCCGGTCATGGCGCCAACGTAACGGTGCAGTCAGGGGAGACCCTTTCCGATATTGCTGATCGGTATGGCGTGTCGATGAACAGCCTGATGCGCCTCAACGGAATCAGAAACTCGGATCATGTGGAGGCCGGTCAGACACTGCGGCTACCGGGAGGCGTTTCAGCCGGCAAGGGCCGTCACAGCGTGCGGTCCGGGGACACCCTCAGCGGCATCGCTGCGCAGTACAGAGTCAGTGAGCGCCAGTTGATGGCACTGAACGGACTGTCGAGTGCTGATCATGTTGAGATCGGTCAGACCCTGAAGCTGCCTAGCAACGCCGTGCTTCCTCAGGCAAAGCCCAAAGCCACAGCCAAGCCTGTGCCGATTCAGGCCAAGCCAAATGCCATCTCCCACACCGTGGCCCGCGGCCAAACCCTGTCCCAGATCTCCAAGGCCTACGACATCCCGATCTCGTCATTGATCAGCATCAATGCCATTCAGAACCCCAATCAGGTCAATATCGGAACCCAGCTGATGCTGCGCTCCACCGCAACAACAGCCACCGCAACAACAGCCACCGCAACAGCAGCCACGGAACAGCAACCCTTGCTGACCGAGAGCCAACCCGAAAAGCAGCAGCCAACACAGGTCGAACCAAAGACCGAGAGCGTCAAAGCTTCCGCTGTAAAACCAGAGACGGTGAAACCAGAAGCTGTGAAGCCCAAGGTGGTCAAACCCGTGACGACTGCCAAAGCGAGCCAAACAACAACAAGCGTGCAACCAAAGCCAGCCGCCTGGCGCACCTATGGCCCCCTGCAGGTCGACTGGAGCAACTGGCAGTCGATGGGTGGAAGCGAAGTAGCTCCAACACTGAACAGCGATGGGCAATCGCTTTATGTGGCAGTGAACTGCTCTGCCAAGAAGATCAATGCCACTGGCGCTAACGGAATGTGGAAAAATTGGATTGCACCCCAGTCCGCGTTTGAAAAGGCTCTCGTGAAGGATCGCTGCACGACTGCGAAGAGTTGAATTCGGCTCAAGCGGCGTAGTGCAAGGGCCAAGGCTGACGCAGAAAGCGCCGGCCGCTTTCCTTCAAGTACAGGCGCTGGCTGCCGTCATCGGTTTCATGGATTAACTCCTCCTGAACAAGCCGTCTCGTTAGCCATCCCCAAGACGTAGAACGACCTTCTTCAGCATTGAGCCGTTCACTCAGCCTGCGGGAGTCTGTGCCGTGAACCTCCGCAAGCAACTCCAGAACAGCCGTGGCCTCGTCGGACCAGTCTTGCCTTGAGGTACTGGAAAGACAGCGATCACAGCGGCCACAGGGAGAAACCAGTTCACCGACGGACAGCAGCAGAGCTTGTTCTCTACAGGTTTCTCCTTCGGCCACGGCCTCCATCCGGCGCAACTGCTGCTGCGCCAATTCAAGCCTCCGGGCTTCTTCGGCGGCATCGCTGGCTGATGACCGGCGAAGAGCACTCTGCATCGCCCAGCCAAGGCTGGTTCGATCTCTCGGCGAGAACAGCACCAGGCAATGAGCTGGCTTGCCATCACGCCCTGCACGACCTGACTCCTGCAGGTAGCCCTCCGGAGTGCTTGGAAGATCCAGATGCAAAACCAAACCAACATCAGACCGATCCACCCCCATACCGAACGCCACCGTGGCCACCAGCACGGGATCCTGCGCTCCCAAGAAATGCTCGAGAGCCCGATGCCGAACGTCAGGATCAAGACCAGCGTGATAAGCGATGGCCTGAATTCCGTTGGCACAGAGCCGCTCAGTCCAACGCTCCACCGAGACACGGGTGCGGGCGTAAATCAGACAGGCACCGCGGGCATTCTCCAACGCGTCAACGACATCCTGCAAAGGATCCCCAACTCGCCGGCGCATGGCGTAGTGCAGGTTGTGACGTCGGGCCGATCCCACCTGGATCAATGGCCGCCGAAGGTGCAGAAGACGAAGAATGTCAGCCCTGACACGGGGGGCTGCCGTGGCACTGAGAGCCACCAAAGGGACCCCTGGACAGAGGTCTCGCAACTCACCCAGACGGCGATAATCAGGGCGGAAGTCATGTCCCCAGGCGCTGATGCAGTGGGCCTCATCGACAGCAAGCGCTACCAACTGACCTGTGGCGGCATGCTCCTGCAGAACGGAACGGGTGGCTTCACCCTGAAGACGCTCCGGTGCGAGATACAACAACCGCAGTGATCCGTCGCTGAGCTGCGAGAGCGTCTGCCGTCTCTGAACCGGCGCAATTCCGCCGTGAAGACAAGCCGCTGCAATGCCTCGACGTCTCAACTGGAGAACCTGATCTTCCATCAGGGCCACCAAGGGAGAGATCACCACTACAAGGCCTGATCTCACCAGGGCAGGCAACTGAAAACAAAGCGATTTGCCCCCACCGGTCGGCAACACCGCCAAACAATCCTGACCCTGCAACAGACATTCCACAACGGAGCGCTGCCCTGGCCGGAACTCGGACCAGCCGTAATGGCGCTTGAGCGCGTCCAGCAGCAGGTCCAAAGCACTCCACGGATGGTGTGCCCAGCCTACCGAGCCCCAGATCTAGGGGATCGGAGGAGGATCCAGCTGGTCCGGTGATTCCTCAACCAACTGGAGGCGCACCCGCTTCCCCCCGGCCAATTCACCCAGAGACACCCGAAACGTCGCACCGCTGAGACTCTGAAGCGCCGAGAGCACATCCCGCAGATAGGGCGTACTGCTGCCACTTTCCACCCAAAGGCGTTCCTGCAAACCTCCAAGTCGTCGCCACGACGTATGCAGCTTCAGCACTGCCGATTCCAGAGACTGAGCCTGACCGACAGCATCAGCCAGCAATCCGAGTGCATCCAGCCGCTGCGCTTCCTGCATCGCCTTCTCGAGATCAAGCTCACCTTGCTGAAAGGCGCGAACGGCAATGCTGGATTCCGTCGCCTTGGTGATCCAGCGAGCAGTGTGGGTCACATCCTTGATGCGATCAAGCTCGGGCTCATCCCGCAGCACCTTGCGCAAGTCTTCTTGCTGTGGCTCAGGCAACTTGGACAGCTCACGCACCAGAGGAGCAACAACTTTTGATGGCAGCAGATTCTCCTGGGTGCGCTGCCGGATCTCCTCCGGCAGCAGAGGACTGGTGGCAGCCATGAACTCGTCCGTGAGACGTCGGACCTGCTTGCGGGTGATCTCCTGCCCTTCATTGGCAGCCTCGGAGATCATCAGCTGCACCTCTGGAGCAGCCTGAGTGGTTTCCATGAAGGCGCGTTTGGAGAACTGATTAACGCTGGCCTCCTCGAGCACGCCCTCACCCAGCATTTCTTGCGCCGACTCCGCGAGCTGAATCAATCCATAGGCCCGGGTCTTGCTGATCTCCCGCTCCCTAAGCCACTGCAGGAATCCGGCCCCACGCCCCTCTCCCCCCCTCTTTTCACGATCGCGAACGGCCTTGAGGATCTTTCCACGCCAGATCTCGGTCTGTAGATCGAACTTGTCACAAACAGCCCAGGCCTCCTCCAAGCGAGCCAGAAACTCCATCGTGCTGATGTCGTCCTGCTCGGGATCTGGTAGATCCAGCTCCAGAGCGGGAGTTTCCATGTTCGTTGGCAGCAAGGCAGGCAGCACAGCGGAGGTTGGATGCTGGCATGGCGAAGGGCCAGAAAACAGCTTTGATGGGCGACATTGTGTGACGCAACAGCACTCGAGGGAAAGACCTGGAGATACGCTCAATGTGCTTTTAGTTCCTAAGAAGCGATGGCGATCTCCCGCGGTGACATGGTGCGGATCAAGCGCCCTGAGTCCTTCTGGTTCAACGATGTCGGCAAGGTCGCCTCGATCGACACTTCGGGCATCCGTTACCCGGTAGTGGTTCGGTTCGAACAGGTCAACTACAACGGCCTCCAGGGCACAGACGGTGGCCTCAACACCAACAACTTTGCGCTCGACGAACTCGAGCCGGCCTGAGTCTCTTGCCGGAACTTCCGGAAGTTGAGACGGTTCGTCGAGGACTGGCTAGCCGTCTTCAATCCTTTGTCATCCAGGAGGCCGAAATCCTCCGTGAGAGGGCTGTGGCCAGCCCTGGGGGTTCGACAGCCTTTTGCCGTGGGCTTGCAGGCCAGACCGTTGGCGAGTGGCGGCGACGCGGTAAATATCTGATCGCCCAGCTGTTGCATCCGAGCACTGGAGAGGCCAATGGTTGCTGGGGAGTGCATCTGCGCATGACGGGCCAGTTTCAGTGGCACGAAGAGCCCACAGAACCTTGCCAACACACGCGGGCGCGCTTTTGGAATGACAAGGAGCAGGAGCTGCGGTTCATCGACGTGCGTAGCTTCGGAGAGATGTGGTGGGTTCCGCAGGGAACAGCCACCGACTCAGTGATGACCGGATTGAAACGGCTGGGACCAGAACCTTTCAGCGAAGAGTTCAACGCCGCTTACTTGCAAAAGAGGCTGAAAGGATCGAAACGTTCAATCAAAGCAGCCCTGCTCGACCAGTCACTGGTTGCTGGGGCAGGCAATATCTATGCCGATGAGAGCCTGTTTGCAGCGGGCATCGCACCCCAAACACCAGCAGGCAGGCTCAACCGCAAACAGCTTGAGCAAGTCTGCGAAAGCCTTGTCCAGGTGCTGGAAGTCAGCATCGGCGTTGGTGGCACAACATTCAGTGATTTCCGTGACCTTGAAGGCGTCAACGGCAATTACGGCGGGCAGGCTGCGGTGTATCGACGTACCGGGCAACCGTGTTTGAACTGTGGCACTGCTATTGATCGAGTCAAGCTTGCTGGACGCAGCACCCATTGGTGCCCCACCTGCCAATCCTGAAACTCGGCTGCGATAGGAAGGAGAAGAATGGAACGCAAGGGGCGTGAAAGCGTTGATTCAGCCTGCTGAAGAGCTCTCAGCCACGATGAAGCTGCTGCATCACCGAGGTTGGTGCGATGGCACTGGAGGCAATTTCAGCGTTGTGGTTTCAAATGATCCTCTGAGGCTGTTGATGGCCCCCAGCGGAGTCGACAAGGGATCCGTTCAACCCGAGGAACTGATCGAAGTCAACAGCAGTGGTGATGTCATCAAGGGAGTGGGCAAAGCAAGTGCAGAAACTCTGCTGCATCTGCGCATCATTCACTGTTGCGGAGCAGGGGCCGTGCTGCATACCCATTCCCTTTAAGGGACGCTGCTGTCGAGAACAGAGCTGGACCGAGGCAGCGTGACTCTGGAGGGCTGGGAGATGTTGAAAGGCATCAAAGGAGTGACCACCCATGACACCAGCGTCAACGTGCCCATCATTGCCAACAGCCAGGATTTACAGACACTGAGCGAATCGGCAGCAGTGCGATTGAGTGAAGCCCCTCATGGACTGCTGGTCTCAGGCCATGGGCTCTACGCATGGGGCGACGATCTGAAAGAAGCTCGTCGCCACACCGAAATCCTTGAATTCCTCTTGGAACTCACCTGGAGACAGTCACTACACAGGAGTCACAAGTGATTCGGGCCATCGTCCTGGATATCGAAGGAACAACCTGCCCCGTCGATTTTGTCAGCGAGACGCTGTTTCCCTTCGCCCAAAAGAATATGAAAGCGGCATTGTTACACAGATCAAGCGATGCCGAGATTGACGGATTAGTGAATGAAGCCATCAATGAATGGCTGACTGATTCGGATCCAACCAGCCGAAGGATGCTACGCCAAACCACCCAGAACCCTCCATCAACAAGCGAGGTGGAAGAGTATCTACAGCACCTGATTCAATCAGACAGAAAGTCCACAGCCCTTAAACAATTACAAGGAATCATTTGGGATCAAGGCTACAAGTCAGGCGAGCTTAAATCCCCCTTGTTCAGCGATGTACGCCCACAACTCGACAACTGGAACAACAGTGGCATCACTCTTGCCGTGTACTCGTCTGGCAGTATTCAGGCTCAGAAACTCCTTTACGCCCACTCTAAAGAAGGAGACATCACAGAACGTTTTCAGCACTGGTTTGACACACGCACAGGCCCAAAACTTGACCATCAAAGCTATGCAATCATTGCTCAAAAACTTGGCGCTCAATCCGATCAAGTGCTATTTATCAGCGATCATCCAGGCGAATGCGATGCGGCTCGGAAGTCAGGAATGAAAACTGCTTTCTGTCTGCGCGAGGGAAACCCTCATCAAGAGCCACGCAACCACGCAGTGGTGCATCAACTATCCGACATTGATCTCGGCCAGATCAACGATCCGGACAACAACCAACACTAAATCAAACCTAACAACCCAAGACCTAGCGCGTCAGGGCACAAAAAAAGCCACCCTTACAGGATGGCTTTCTTCGCATCACATGCGTGATAGAAATGTTTTACCTGGCATCGAGCTATTTTCTCAGGGGGCTACCCCCCAAATATCGTCGCCGCTGCTGCGTTTCACAACCGAGTTCGAGATGGATCGGAGTGGTTCCACAGCGCTATGGACACCAGGATAGAAAACATTCCCAAGGTTGAACCCTGAGAACTGCATAGGACATCATCAACAACTTTCATCGTTAATCATGCGTCTGAATCGAATAAAACTTCGCCTCAGGCAAGAACCAAATCATGGTCAAGCCCTCGGTCTATTAGTACTCCTCCGCTGCATCCATTACTGGACTTCGACGTAGAGCCTATCAACGGGTGTTCTTCCCGTGACCTTACTGGGTTACCCCATGGGAATACTCATCTTGAGGTGGGCTTCCCACTTAGATGCTTTCAGCGGTTATCCACTCCGCACATGGCTACCCAGCGTTTACCGTTGGCACGATAACTGGTACACCAGAGGTGCGTTCCTCCCGGTCCTCTCGTACTAGGGAGAAATCCTCTCAATATTCCTACGCATACACCGGATATGGACCGAACTGTCTCACGACGTTCTGAACCCAGCTCGCGTACCGCTTTAATGGGCGAACAGCCCAACCCTTGGGACCGACTTCAGCCCCAGGTTGCGATGAGCCGACATCGAGGTGCCAAACCTCCCCGTCGATGTGAACTCTTGGGGGAGATCAGCCTGTTATCCCTAGAGTAACTTTTATCCGTTGAGCGACGGCCCTTCCACTCAGAACCGTCGGATCACTAAAGCCGACTTTCGTCCCTGTTCGACTTGTAGGTCTCACAGTCAAGCTTCCTTCTGCTTTTGCACTCATCGGCTGATTTCCAACCAGCCTGAGGAAACCTTTGCGCGCCTCCGTTACCTTTTAGGAGGCGACCGCCCCAGTCAAACTGCCCACCTGATACTGTCCGCTCCCCGGATAACGGGTGAACGTTAGAACCCTAGCTCTGAAAGAGTGGTATCTCACCATTGACTCCCTAGTACCCACGAGCACTAGATCAACGTCTCCCACCTATCCTGCGCATTCAGAGCCCGGGCACAATACCAAGCTACAGTAAAGCTTCATAGGGTCTTTCTGTCCGGGTGTATGTAGTCCGCATCTTCACAGACAATTCTATTTCGCCGAGCCTCTCTCCGAGACAGTGCCCTGATCGTTACGCCTTTCGTGCGGGTCGGAACTTACCCGACAAGGAATTTCGCTACCTTAGGACCGTTATAGTTACGGCCGCCGTTCACCGGGGCTTCAGTCGCCAGCTTCGCTTACGCTGACCGGCTTCCTTAACCTTCCGGCACTGGGCAGGCGTCAGCCCCCATACATCGTCTTGCGACTTAGCGGAGACCTGTGTTTTTGGTAAACAGTCGCCAGGGCCTTTTCACTGCGACCACCTTGCGGTGGCACCCCTTCTCCCGAAGTTACGGGGCTAATTTGCCGAGTTCCTTAGAGAGAGTTACCTCGCGCACCTCGGTATTCTCTACCACCCCACCTGTGTCGGTTTCGGGTACTGGCAGTTATGTCTTAACGGGTATAGAGCTTTTCTTGGAAGCATGACATCACCAACTTCGCTGCCGTAGCAGCTCGTACTCACGCCTCAGCTCGGAACGTTTTCGCCGCTCCTCATAGCCTCGAACGCTTGAACCAGTAACCAACGTCTGGCTTGGCTAGCCTTCTCCGTCCCTCTTCCCAAAACATAACCGGTACAGGAATGTTGACCTGTTATCCATCGACTACGCCTTTCGGCCTGACCTTAGGACCAGACTAACCCTCCGCGGACGAGCCTGCCGGAGGAACCCTTAGGGTTTCGGTGCATGGGATTCTCACCCATGTTTTCGCTACTCAAGCCGACATTCTCACTTCTATGCAGTCCACGCCCGCTCACGCTAACGCTTCGCCCCACATAGAACGCTCCCCTACCATAAATCCGCAGCTTCGGTACAACGCTTAGCCCCGTTCATTTTCGGCGCAGGATCGCTCGACCAGTGAGCTATTACGCACTCCTTTGAGGATGGCTGCTTCTAGGCAAACCTCCTGGTTGTCTGGGCAATCCCACCTCCTTTATCACTTAGCGTTGATTTGGGGACCTTAGCTGGCGGTCTGGGCTGTTTCCCTCTCGACCATGGAGCTTATCCCCCACAGTCTGACTGCCTCGCTACACACAGGGTATTCAGAGTTCATCTCGATTTGGTACCGCTCTCGCAGCCCGCACCGAAATGGTGGCTTTACCCCCCTGCTGGAGCACGAGACGCTACGCCTCAACGTATTTCGGGGAGAACCAGCTAGCTCCGGGTTCGATTGGCATTTCACCGCTAACCACAGCTCATCCAGTGACTTTTCAACGTCAGTTGGTTGGGACCTCCACTTGGTATCACCCAAGCTTCATCCTGGCCATGGTTAGATCACCCGGGTTCGGGTCTATAAATACTGACAAACGCCCTATTCAGACTCGCTTTCGCTATGGCTCCACCATTTCCGGTTTAACCCGCCAGTACCTATAAGTCGCCGGCTCATTCTTCAACAGGCACACGGTCACCCTATGAGTAGGGCTCCCATTGCTTGTAAGCTCACGGTTTCATGTTCTATTTCACTCCCCTCCCGGGGTTCTTTTCACCTTTCCCTCGCGGTACTGTTTCGCTATCGGTCACACAGTAGTACTTAGCCTTACGAGGTGGTCCTCGCAGATTCACACGGAATTTCACGTGCTCCGTGCTACTCGGGATACAGCTAGGTCAGTTCAGTTTTCGTGTACGGGGCTTTCACCTTCTTTGGCGTGTCTTTCAAACACTTCCACTAACATCCCTTTTCCACATTGCTGTCCCACAACCCCGATGGTCGAAACCATCGGTTTAGGCTCTTCCCCGTTCGCTCGCCGCTACTCAGGGAGTCGTTTTTACTTTCCTTTCCTCCAGCTACTAAGATGTTTCAGTTCGCTGGGTTGGCTCGTGCCAGCCTATGGATTCAGCTGGCCGTTCTAAGGGTTGCCCCATTCGGAAATTCCCGGATCAAAGCGTGTTTCCAGCTCCCCGAGACTTATCGCAGGTAACCACGTCCTTCATCGCCTCTGTGTGCCAAGGTATCCGCCGTGAGCTCTTTGTAGCTTGACCATTAATCTCCAAAACGCTTGCTGTTGTTGAAACAGATTCTGAAAAATTCATTTCTGAATCAATCATCAAACTCCTATTTGCTCGACACAATTAGAAGAACGTTATGGAGTCTCGGCTCTTGCTCAAGAATTGACATCATCCTAAAAAGAATGATGCATCCATGAGAGATGCTTTATTCTTACAGACTTTTCCTATGCAGTTGTCAAGGTTCTGCTAAACATCAAACTGATAAATCAGTTCGAGCCCAGCATCTTATCAACTAAAAAATCGTGATCTCTCACGTTATTTCAGAATGACAGGAAGCTAGGTTCATGCCAGCGGACACATCTAAATCACATCACACTCGAGTTCACCTTCCTTTGTTCAGAAGATGGAGATTGAGTTCGATCAGTGGAGGTTAGGAGACTCGAACTCCTGACATCCTGCTTGCAAAGCAGGCGCTCTACCAACTGAGCTAAACCCCCAACACCGAATGGGCCATCCTGGACTTGAACCAGGGACCTCACCCTTATCAGGGGTGCGCTCTAACCACCTGAGCTAATGGCCCAGGAAGACTCAACCCTTGTGGGATGTGACCTAGACAAAGTTTAGGAACTGAAAATTTCCACCAAGCAATCCATATTTCTATGCATTCTTGACTTCAAAATTGAGGTACCGATCGACCTAAGGTGACAGGATTTCGGCCTAAGAATTAATTACTCAGACATCAAAATCATTGTTTGTCTCCCTGTTAGGAGGTGATCCAGCCGCACCTTCCGGTACGGCTACCTTGTTACGACTTCACCCCAGTCATCAGCCCCACCTTCGACGTCCTCCTCCACAAGGGTTGGAGTAACGGCTTCGGGCGTGGCCAACTTCCATGGTGTGACGGGCGGTGTGTACAAGGCCCGGGAACGTATTCACCGCAGTATGCTGACCTGCGATTACTAGCGATTCCTCCTTCACGTAGGCGAGTTGCAGCCTACGATCTGAACTGAGCCACGGTTTATGAGATTTGCTTGTCCTCGCGAACTTGCTGCTCTTTGTCCGTAGCATTGTAGTACGTGTGTAGCCCAGGATGTAAGGGGCATGATGACTTGACGTCATCCACACCTTCCTCCGGTTTATCACCGGCGGTCTCTCTAGAGTGCCCAACTAAATGCTGGCAACTAAAGACGTGGGTTGCGCTCGTTGCGGGACTTAACCCAACATCTCACGACACGAGCTGACGACAGCCATGCACCACCTGTCACTGCGTTCCCGAAGGCACTCTCTCGTTTCCAAGAGATTCGCAGGATGTCAAACCCTGGTAAGGTTCTTCGCGTTGCATCGAATTAAACCACATACTCCACCGCTTGTGCGGGCCCCCGTCAATTCCTTTGAGTTTCACACTTGCGTGCGTACTCCCCAGGCGGAACACTTAACGCGTTGGCTACGACACCGAGGGGGTCGATTCCCCCGACACCTAGTGTTCATCGTTTACGGCCAGGACTACAGGGGTATCTAATCCCTTTCGCTCCCCTGGCTTTCGTCCATGAGCGTCAGTGATGGCCCAGCAGAGCGCCTTCGCCACTGGTGTTCTTCCCGATATCTACGCATTTCACCGCTACACCGGGAATTCCCTCTGCCCCTACCACACTCAAGCCAATCAGTTTCCACTGCCATGATGGAGTTAAGCTCCACGTTTTAACAGCAGACTTGAAAGGCCGCCTGCGGACGCTTTACGCCCAATAATTCCGGATAACGCTTGCCACTCCCGTATTACCGCGGCTGCTGGCACGGAATTAGCCGTGGCTTATTCCTCAAGTACCGTCAGATCTTCTTCCTTGAGAAAAGAGGTTTACAGCCCAGAGGCCTTCATCCCTCACGCGGCGTTGCTCCGTCAGGCTTTCGCCCATTGCGGAAAATTCCCCACTGCTGCCTCCCGTAGGAGTCTGGGCCGTGTCTCAGTCCCAGTGTGGCTGATCATCCTCTCAGACCAGCTACTGATCGATGCCTTGGTGAGCTCTTACCTCACCAACTAGCTAATCAGACGCGGGCTCATCCTCAGGCGAAATTCGTTTCACCTCTCGGCATATGGGGTATTAGCGGCCGTTTCCGGCCGTTATCCCCCTCCTGAGGGCAGATTCCCACGCGTTACTCACCCGTCCGCCACTAACCCGAAGGTTCGTTCGACTTGCATGTGTTAAGCACGCCGCCAGCGTTCATCCTGAGCCAGGATCAAACTCTCCGTTGTAGATCAAGTCCTCTTAAAGGCTTTCACCTCTTCAACTTGACTTGCTTTACCCACTCATCAGCACTGGCGCACTGATTGCAGTTAAAACCACCTTCCTCTGACAGAAGGGTTCTTAAGAGTGCACTTAGAATCTCTCCCTCGTGACTTTCCAGGATCTCAGATCCGGTCGTTGCTCCACAACATGCACACCGACAACATTGAAAGCTCGTGAAAACTTTCTATCTTGTAAGCACATTGCTTCTTTGCAACTAATAATTGTTGACGGGACCTCACACTTACATCGCTATTTCATCAAGCTCAATTCACTCAACCTCTCAGCTAAGCAATCGAAACTTGACACGATGAAAGCGTCAGTTCCTAAACTTTTCGATTGTCCAGGTTCTGCCTGCGCGCTCCCTCTCAGGAACGGTTGGCGGTGCGGTCTCGCGACCGCTTGTGAAACTTACAACACCGTGGGATCTCTCCCTCTAGGCCTTGTAAGCACCTCCCAACATT
>QCUI01000053.1 GCA_003210775.1 Synechococcus sp. AG-679-A04 | reverse complement strand
CACAAGGAATGCCCGCCAAAGGACCAACCCAGGTCATTGTTGAGACTGTTGGAGCAGGGGCCAGAAAGTCAGTCTGCTTCTGAGATCTGCTCAGGTGGAGTATCGGCCGTCATGGGCTCCTCCGATCTCGTGCACTTACTTTCCTCCCAGCACGAGGTCTTGGCATCGGTCGAATCGCGCATTGCCTAACAATCCAGTCCGTCCGACATTGAAGGCCTATGTGTTTGTTGGTTGAAGAGGAAAGGGGACGGTATCCCTATCGCCCCAACTCATGTTCTCGATCTCACGTCTTTGACCGCGAGTGCTGTCAGCCAGAAAAAGAAAAGGCCCCAGCGTTTGAAGCGAGGGCCCATTCTCATTGTCTGAACAGAAGGAATTTGGTACGCAGAAGTTCGACTCAATAGAATTGGATGAATAATAGAAAACACATTATTGGCCAACGGCCTATAGAAGAATGGATTCTCAAAAGAACACTATTCGAGCTGCCATACAGCTCTCCACAAAAGCCAGCTTCGTCCCGTCGAGCACAAAATCAAACAAAAGATCAACAACTTCAATTCCTACCTTTGCCAAGACAATCAATCAATAGTTTATAAGCGATATCGTCCTTCACCCTGAAAATCGAGTCGAGAAGCTTTACAAGCAAGATCTATCACAGACATATTCCCAGCACCCACGGACGGCGGAGCTGGTAACTATAGTTACGAGACGCTAATTAATCTCTTTGCTTGCCCTGAGGCCTTCGATTGATATTTACAGAAACGATCAGCCCCGCAAAAGCAACTTCGAAATACATCCCCAAACAAATTTTTTATCCCACAAGAGCGGAGCTACTCAACACACTGCCACCGGAGCTCTCAAAGTTAAACCCGGCAAAGGCTTGGACATCTTTGGCCATGTCAGCAGGGCTTTCAATTTTGGTCATTGGCGTTGGAACACAGATCCCACTTTCTGCAGCAACCTCTCCCCTGTGGCTCCTGTATTGCGTCATTACCGGCACTATCGCGATGGGCTGCTGGGTTATCGCCCATGAATGTGGTCATCATGCCTTTCACCCCAATCGTTGCATTGAAGGAGTTGTGGGCTTTGTGCTCCACAGCATTCTACTTGTGCCTTATTACAGCTGGGCACACAGCCATGCCGTGCATCACGCACACTGCAATCACCTAGAGAAAGGACAAACCCACGTACCGTCAAGGGCAACGTCACCGACAGGAAAAATCACAGAACAGCTGAAGCAAAATCTAAATCCAGTCATTTTCGGAATTATTTCTCTCTTCAGCCATCTCATTATTGGCTGGCCGCTGTATCTATTTTTTGGTGTGACTGGAGGGGAAGAATATGAATCACCTACGAGTCATTTTTGGAATCGCAAACGCAATAGCACTAGCAAAAAGCGCCTTTTTCACAAATCATTCCAGAAGTGGATGACGCGATCCAATATCGGCTTGCTATCCATGATTTCTCTCTTGATCGCGGCATCAATTCACTACTCCTTGCTTCGGGTAGTCTGCTTGTATGGATTGCCGTACATGGTAATCAATATGTGGCTTACAACATACACCTGGCTTCAACATACAAATCAAGATATTCCACACTTCTCAAATGAAACGTGGTCTTGGTCGAAAGGAGCTCTTCAAACAGTTGATCGCCCATACGGCCCAATTTTGAATCTGCTGCATCATGGAATCGGATCCACTCATGTTTGTCACCACATCAATTCATCGATTCCGCATTACAATGCTTGGCATGGATCGAAGCTCTTAAAACAACACTATCCCGAGCTTTTTAGATACGATCCTACACCGATTCACAAAGCACTTTGGAGAGTTGCTACGACATGTGGCGGAGCTGTTCATCAAAACCCATCTGATAATGCCTTTTATTATTAATCCGAAATCATCGGGCAGCCAGAATGCGGTTTTTTTGGACTACTTAGCCTTGTAGATAAAGCTTTTAGCTCACTAATCAATAGATCCACAGCAGGCAGGACTGTTCTTTAAAGCAAGTCAAGCGCCTGAATTCATAAAAGGCAGCAGTGGATCAGAAGCCACGAACGCCCTCAATGCACTTAGCACTCGCTTTGGGTTGCCAACTCTGGATCACTCTGAAATTCTCCATGCACTTCTCCATGGAAGCTTGTGGGATCTGTTCCAGAGCAGCAGTGGTTCTATGAGCGCCGTAGGTTCCCTAGGTGATGACCAGCCAAGTGATGGGTTCCATGTCAATGCCAATAGTGGCTTGATCGTAAGAACGAAGAACAGATCACTGTCCAGCTGGAGCCTGACAATGCGGGATGCGAAAGCCGTTACGGATATCCGCTTTACATTCCGCAATGATCCGCTTAATGTTTGTTCATCGGCAGAAAGCTCATGTTCGGCACCTCTGATCTCCTTGTCCTGATCGTCAGTTTCAGCGCTGCTTGCTTTACGCTCAGCCTCTACAAGGCAGCTCGCCCGGCTCAGTGATCGGCTGTCTGTCCAGGTTGAGATGGACAGTTCGGATTAAATCTCTGCGAGAGTGATTTCGCTCTAAACGCGGTCAAGGATCATCGACAGCCTCGTAATTCTGTCCATTAGCCTTGTTTTTCTGGTGCTAATGGCGATCAGTTCGAAGCTCTAGAGCCGCCAGGTTGAAGGCTGAAATTTTTCTCAGGCAAGAAGTTCAGCGTTTGACGTAAGTCTCTTTCTCTCGTTCAGGTGGTCTTCCATCCGCCTGACTTCCGCATCGTTTCCCAGGCTTCGATGGCGTTGTGTCTGAGCAATCGCCTGTAGGACTGAGGAAAGATGGACTGGCCTGATTCCGCGCTGGACAAAGGCGACATCATGTATGGACCTGCTTCCGTTCGATGCTGCGTTCGCTATCAGCTATGGCATTGGTCATTTGTTTAAGCGTTATCTCGCTTTTGACTGCTTGCTCAAATGACGGCATTTCGTTGTCGAATCGCACTGTTGATCGAGAAGCGGGTTTGATTGAGCTGGGCACCATGGATCAGGCACCTGATACGGATCAAGAATTAATCAATTTTGATCGATTGTAGTCAACTAAATAAGGTGAAAAATATTTGATAGCTATATGCGCTTTGGAATACAGGCGAGATGTGCTGCAGGTTTTCGAGAAAGGTTCGGTTTTACGCATACATTGAACGAAACAAGTTGCCTAAGGTTTTCGTATCTGTCTTTTCAGAATGAACACAACTGATCTGCTCGTTCTATTCATCAGCTTTGCAACTGCTTGTTTCACTCTCAACATCTACAAGATCAATCGAATAGCTAAGCAATGACAGATAACATCACAGTCTTGTTTCTCGTAAGCTTCTCCTCTGGAGTACTTGCTTTGAGCATTTACAGGCTCAATCGAACATCTGAGCAGTAATCCGCTCACAACCATTTTCCTGGTACGTTCCGAATGGAAATCCACACTGCCCACGCTGAACCAATTGGTGAGTTCATTCATGAGGAAAAACACAAGCCATTTCGCGCCTTGGCTTGCCCAATTGGTCCCAGCTACAGACTTGCCGGTCAAACAACACAAATCAAAGAAAAGATTTTGCACTGAAGTAGATACGGTAATCCCACCCACGGCTGCCTGCTCTGATTAATAAATTATTTAAGCCACTTTTTAGTGGTGATGATGGCTGAGGAGGGACGGGCAAACCCCTCCTCCTTTTCTTAACCTCACCAAGCAACGTGCTTTATCTGTTGATTGCCTTCACGTGGATTGCGGTTTTTTTTGGTATCGCCAGAAGCGACAAATAAATAGAGAAGAGAAACCCCCCGCCGAAGGCAGAGGTTCCCAAAACTCTGCATGAATGTTTCCTTGTTTCCACTACGACCAATTGGGCATGAGCTGTTGAATTCGCGTTGGTGAAGCTGCGGACATTTCCTTCCTGATCATTTATCAGCCAGCCAATTCCAATCTTCGGTATGTGGCGATCAACAAGTTGGCGGCCCTTGTTCAACATGACGGCGCGATGGCGAAATGGCCTTGCGAATGCTGGGCAAACTGCGACCTGCAATCAGTTGTTCATGCCAGAAACCACCAACCCGAAAGTCGAAATGACGTGTCTGCAGGGGTTGGCTGATCTGGAACGACTGGAGGGGCCATTGGTGAACTGCTTCGGCACCTCCGATCCCGAGATGACCGCCGCGGCCGTGAGGCTGCTGCTGACTCACCTGAACGGGAACAGCAAGCAGCTGCTGGGAGCGATGGTGCTCGATCGGCTGGATGTTGAAACCGATGCCATGGAAAGACCAACTGCTCACGAGTCAGTCGGTCGATCCTGAAAAAAGTGGTCCCACCTAGTCGCAGCGGGACCACTCTCGTCCCTTTCGAGGACATCCCAGGTCGACCTCTGGGCCATAAAACCCAGCCATAGCCTTGAAATCCCTTGGCACGACTGTGAATTTTTTTGCCTTCTAAGCAGTCGGTCGTGTGTTCGAATCACACAGGGGGCGTTAGTTACACCAAGGCTTCTCAGCCATCACCACCCTCCACTCGGCGGTTTTTTTATTGCAGCGGAGCCCTCGGGAGGATGTGGGTCACCAGGTCGGCGTTGACCAAGCGGATCACCCCGGAGTCGACGTCAGCGATCCGGAACAGGTTGTGGATCTTTGGATCACGGGTAAATTCTCCATTTATAAATTTCCTCTCGTGAATTTATAAATTCGATACGACTTTCAATCAGATGCCATCTTCAACATCACCTCTATCTCTCGAGGCGGAAGGATCACAGACATCATAAATCAGCTCATCAGTATCTATGGATCCATCAATGGTATTAGCCTCTACCTCATCATTGAGCCCCAGCCGATCTAGCGCCTCATCTTTAGTTATTTGTTCGGTTTTATACTGAGCGCAAATATCTTTAATTTTTTTATCTGAATCTCCTGGAGTATTTGACCACATTGCGCAAGAAACAGCGATCATGGTCAACGGCAAGACTGCAAGAGCTTTGAATGCTTTCACTATTGTAGAGCCTCTAATGTGCTTAACAAATAAAATAACCAAAACTCGACCAATAACCACCCGTGCAATAAATCTCGTTAATTAGTTTTGAGCAAGATGTGGGTCCCCAGATCAGCGTTGCCCCAGCGAATCACGCCTGAATCCAAATCGGCGATCTGGAACAGGTCGTGGGCGTCCTGGTCTGCTGCCATTAGATGTGGCAAGCACGGAGTCCAAACCGATCAAGTCAGGTCGGGGGAACGCAGAGAGGGATTGGATAGACGGACCGCCACTGTGAACCGGGAAAAATAGCGGCGGTGGCGAACACTGCTGAAGACTGGCTTACCCGTTGTGAGCGAACCGATTATCCGATCAGCCGGTCGGCCTGTTCAAGAAAGCCCTGGCTGGCATCAGCAACTGATCGCCGGCTCGAGGTTCTGCCGGTATGGGGTGAGGCTGACAGGTTTCCTGTTCGGGGCAGCTCGGTCGTAGCTGCGTAGAGAAACGCTTTGCCGTTGTAATGCAGTGAAGTGGTCATCACAGGCCTCCCTGGATGGGAACCTGCTTGGTCTAAATCCAGCCTATGGCGTGTCAAAGACGAGACAGCCGACCATGAAGGTTCGGTTTCAGGACCTTTTCTGGAGGGGTAGCACTGGAGCACATTTACCAATTCCACAGGCGGATGGTGCCCGGAGTACGGCTGAGAGGAATCTGACGAAGGGGGTTGAGAGAAACCAGCACTCACCAGAGGATCCTGCCGACGCATCACTCACCCCATGCCAGACGAACTCATCTACGGCCCATTCATCTCTCTCCAAGAGGCTTGATCTCAGGGATTGAAGGAGTATTTCACTGGCAAGCCGTGCCAGAGCGGACATATATCTGCTCGCCGGGTAAGCCAGCAGACTTGTGTTGAGTGCAAGCGTGTTTGGAGTAAGCGCTCTTACGAAAAACACAAGAATGGCGCTGTTCAGCAAGCCGCTGACAAACGCGCAACCGCTCGGGATATGGAGAGGCGCAGAACAAACCCTCAACATCTCGAAAGACGTAGAACGCAGACCAGGGAGGCAGCTAGAAGGCGTCTTGATAAATCTCGGGAGTATTCAAGGGACTACTACCAAACCAATATTCAACGCAGGCTTAAAACATTGCTTCAGGTAAGGATTCGGCGTGCACTGCTGGACCAACACGCCGAGAAATCACAGTCAACTGATGCTGAACTCGGCGGTAATCAAAGCGGCAGAAGCCAACGTCCGTGCCGGAACAGGACGAAAGGCTTTCGAGCGCTACAGAGGACCAGCGCCGCTCCTCCGGCGTTGGCGTTTTTTCCGGCGCGGGACGCCAGCCATTGGCGATCAGGTGGCGGTTCGCCTCAAGGGTGGTTGCCTGGCACTGAGCTTCGGCTCATGCTTGAGGGTTTTGGCAACGGTGTGCGCAGGCGCCGCGTCCGCTTGTTTCGGCAAGACCGCTGCGGCTGTGAAAAACGCCGCCGCACCCAGACCAGCACCAGCAAGAGTGCCGAGACAAACACCGCCTAACCCTCTGAAGAAAGCGTTCATTGCTTGAGACCTATCGACTCCCACACCATCTCCGGATTCAGCGTCTGACTTGATGACCCATCTCAACGAGGGCTGTGAGGTTGGTCACAGGGACATTCGCTCGTTCGGGGGATGCGCCTTCACCACCCTTTCAGAGAAAGTGTGTGCGTTCACAATCAACTAATGGTTATTTCTTGGAATGCGTCCTGAAGAGGAAATCTGGCCTGTTGTGCTGATTGCTGGAAGCATCGTGGCGGTTTTGATGATTCTTGCCTTCAGTGATCCAGGAACCTTCGTATGCGTTGGGGTATGTGAGTGAATCTCACCACTTCGGCGTTCAGATCTTCCACCAGCTCACTGCAGCCCAACAAAAACCCCACTCGTGAGAGCGGGGTGAAGGAAACAATGTTGCTGAACTTCTAAAACGAGAAGTTCAGGCGCAGAGCTGGCTGACGGTGATAAATCACACGCGCTGGAGCCACCCAGCGTCGGCGAGGCATGGAACGCACACGCACAGTTTTCACGTCACCCATGAAGACACACCGGTCAAATCGAGCTGAGTAGCGGTAGCGATAACCGCAAGCCTGATCTGCAGCCCATTGTTGTTGAGGGCTCCTCAGGACATCAGTTCTGCGAACACACCGTTGCTGGCTCGGAGAAAAGCGACCGCGAGGACCACATCCGTCCAACGCGTGGACTGGAGACGTCATGGCAAGCGCGGAAGCTGTTCCAACCAAAGCGATCGAGGAAGCAGCAAGGATCTGTTTGTAAGTCATGGTTGTGAAGTGGAGTGTGTGTTGCGGTGGGGCTCTGTCCCACCGATGCACACACCATCACTGGATTCGGCGACTAACTCGATGAGTAATCTCAAGCATTGCTGTGAGGTTGATCACAGGGTCTTTCGCTCGAAAGGGGGATGGTGAATCCAGACAGAAGTACGCCATGAAACCCATCACCGCCACCGTCGTCATCGTTGCTCTTGTGGCATTGGCATGCTGAGCTTTGAAGATGAAAAAGTTTCCCGCGACTGCAGCTATTTCAGTTACTGCATTGCTGCTTATGGGGTTTGCGGGCGCCTGTGAGCCCAGGTTGGATCGAGATCGAAATCAACACACCTGCGAGCTTCTGATCCAGATGGAAATCAACGAAGAGGAAGCCCGGTCAAGACTGGGACGGACGACAGATCAGCCATGGAAATATTGCAGGACACTCCTGGGCGCGAGCTACTGATGGACTGAAGAGTTGCTGCGCATACATCTGTATCATTTGAATTGGCATTTAACCTTGTCGTTTGTACTGTGAAAAAATAATTGAACAATGCTTAAAAAGACATTGCTTATCTCGGTCGCACTTCTATCAACAACATTCACCAGTGCTACGCAGGCTTTTACTGAAAACTGGCTGACAACCGACAGAATAAGCAATCAAAGAGAAGTAAAAATACAAATAGACAAAGACTTCAAACCAATTCAAACCCGCCAGCCAAACCTTTTAAAGGAGAGGCAAATTGCAGCAAAAAGATATTTAGCTCTATATTCTCAAATGACGAAAGACAAGATCAAATCCGCCGCAATGGGAAATGGTTCATTGACTTTGCACACAAAGACGATCCAAGCGATGTCATAAGCATGGAAGTAGACCCGGGCGATGACGGCTATAGAGAAATGACGTTTACATGGATCTGCACCAATTACAACAAATAAATGAAATCAAATTCAATAAAGCTTTCTATTGGTCGGCCCTTGTTTGGCATCCCGACACGATGGCCTACCTAGAAAATGCCAAGAGTCTTTTTCTTGCAGTAACCAGCGCCGATATTCATCCATCCCGACTTGCAAGCTTTGCCGTATGTGGGTGCCACCTCGTAATAGATAGGCGAAACACTAGTGGTACCGAGTGTGTTGACATAACCAAGCGGGCATTGCTCATGACCAGGAGCTTTGGGAATTTCCTTCTGAGCTATTGCTGCTGGTGGTACTGATGCAATGGCTAGAGGCAACAGGGTGAAAAGTGCTTTCTTCATGGACAGGTGATTTCTTGTTTTCGCTTTAGCCAGCTCAATCAGTGGTGGCAAGGCGATCGATCAGCGCCTGCCGCACCGCATCTCGACTGAACTAACTGCCGGCTTTGCTTTGCGCCAATGACAACGCTTGGCATCGGTGGAGTCTGGCCACCATTCGAAGCAGACTGGCGGCTGATTGATCTCCTGCATGCCGATCCCCTGGGGCCAGCACCTCGACCTGGCCCGCTGCGCTGCATCGATCGGTGAGCTGGACCTGGGCGCCGGTGCTTTGGCCATGGCCGGCGCACTTCATTTCCTCCAGAGGGGCCTGCTGATCGATTCCTGGACCCAGGAAGAGCTACTGCTTTCGAATCAGTTGCTCAAAACAGCAATTCAGTCCACCACAGAAACCAGGCCGTGCGCACAGAGAGCCAAAAACGGCATCTGATGCTCAACTTCTGCGCACGAATCTGCGCACACACCAGCCCAAATACATTGCAAACACTGGTGAAATTGACTGCCTTCTAAGCAGTCGGTCGTGTGCTCGAATCACACAGGGGGCGTTAGTTACACCAAGGCTTCTCAGCCATCACAACCCTGCACTCGGCGGGTTGTTTTGATCGACGGATCGCGATGTGAGCCAGCCATGGCTGAAGGCGAGCCGGCGGTGCAGGGCGTTCTGGGAGCTGACGCCGCTGTTGGCGATTGTGTGCTGCTGAGTTGTGGCGATAGCGAGCGAGTTATGAGGGTGCGTGATGTGGACGGATGTCAGATCAGGTTGGATGGAGTGGTGAAGAGTGTTGAGCGTGATTGGTGCAAGGTCTTAGTTCAGGCTGAGGGAAGAGGACGGATTACTTATTCGTTGATGCACACAAGGTTGAGGGATGTGGAGTTAACGGAGAGGGTGCATGTATGGAGAAAGGTGAATGCAAAGCAGATTGATCGAGTGAGGCGATATGGAAATGACGAGTGTGAGTTCTGGGCACCGTTAGGGGAGAGCAGTTTTCAGGGCTAGCCAAACGGGGGAGGCAGGCGGCTGGAAGACCACCCGAGGGGGGGGGGGGAGGTTCTATAGCCTTCGCATATCTGTGACCAAGATCACAGCCCCCCTTGAGCGAGATCATCGGGTCAGCCAGTGATTCCGGAGATGGTGAGCGCATCGGAGCGGACGCTCCTTCTATTCCTGACCTAACGAACCGGACGCAATGACTGAACCCAAAAACACTGAAAGCCAAGAGCTGAACCTTGGTATCGGCGAGTCTGCCCATAACCGACCACAGATCTCAGCAATTTTTTTTCTGAAACAAGGCCTTCGCGTTGGAGCAATCAGTTGCTTAATCGCGACTGCCCTAGGGGCTGCCCATGCATGCAATGAACCCCATCTGCATCAAAAGACACGTTCACCGGGCTTTCTTCGCGACTGCAGTGGGCAAACGCCGGCATCAGTGGCCTCGATCAATTCAGGTTGCCCGAATGTGGAGAGCGGCTTGGTTGCCAGCGGATCAACAGTCATTTTTCTGCAGGGCGTGAACCGCACACGTTCAGGCCAAAAAGGTCTTTGGTATGAGGTACGTGTCGTTCGCAATCAATCCACTCAAAATGCATCTACTAATGCACAAGAAGGTGCCATTGGTTGGCTGAGGGCGAACAAGTTCTGATTAAAAGCTCGGCTGAGCAGCCCCTTACCCGCCCGATCTAGCTGGATAGTGAATTCACTCGGATGGGGGATGACCAGACAGGGAATAAATCGGAGGCTGATGGCATCCAAAAGGAGGCGCCCATGTGCTGCGACAACCCCAACGCTGATCATCACAAAAACGACAAGCCAACAAAAGAAAAGCCCTAGAGCGACCCACCCCAACCACGTCCCGCCAAGTGCGGGGTTTTTTAGTGCCCTGAAGCTATGGCGGAAACGCCTTCCGCATGATCTAAGCCCAGCCATGCACTGAGTTCTGAGCGATTCACCAGTTGCTCACCAGAACCTCTTGGGGTCTGCACCAGAGCTGCGTAGTGGGGTTCACCAGAAGGGCTGTGATCTTGAAGGTGTCCGGGAGAGATCCCACAAACAGCTCAAAATCATGATTCCTTTTGTTGACTTCCTAGAACGCTTCATCAACCCACCCGCACAACCTAGAGATGCTATTGACTACGCAATTAAGGCAATCAAAGAACGACCCAAACCTCCTGAAAGGGAACCCAAGGAGGGAAAATGTGACATCCGAAAGCCAGGCCCTGCGTGCTTCGATATGCAAGAAGACCTCGTCAGCGCAGATGATGGCATCCCTAATGGATATCTTGATGTGATTCAAGCTGATTCCATTACTCGCGAGTCAACTGACACTGAAAACGTTGGCGGAATGTCAGGCAGGGCAACCCTCCAGGACCACTCCGAGCCCGCCGCCATGGGACTCGCCGAAGGTGTTGGTACTGATTCGATTACCGGCGAGACTATTGGCGCTAATAGTGTGAAATGGGTCAACGATGGCGTGAATTGGTTCAACATGGACACTGTCGAAAATGTAAACGCGTCCTGCATGAGCAATGAACCCGTTACGGCCAATGCAGACCCCTTAACTGTATTCATTGGTGAGGCTGAATTCAACACCAACCCTGAAATACTGATCCCATTCAACATCGATACCGCCTTAGTTACAGATGCCGGGCAACTCCAAAATGACCCTGGAGCTAACAACTTCTTCGTTAGTGAACCGAATCAAGGGATGGATCCCAATCAAGCAAGGGAATACGAGGTAATGGCTTGAACCCCACCAGCAGCTCATAAATCCCCGCCAAGCGCGGGGTTAGTTATCGATACACATGATGCACACAAGATATTCCAATTTCTGCCAAAGGTGGTGAAGCCATACAGTCCTAGAAGATGTCTCCCTACACAAAACCCTTGACTGCTGCCTTGTTTCTACTATCCACAATTAGCAGCCCAATACTGATAGGACTGACTTCTGCAGCTGGTATTGGAGCAGAGGTGCTTTCACCAAAGGCAGCCTATGTACAGAGTGCTGAGGATTGGTTCAAGTCAGCTCCAGCAAAAGCAAGAAGTGGAGACTATGAAGAAGCTATTGATGATTTTGGCAAGGCGTTAATCATCAACCCTGAGCTTGAAGACGCCTATTTTCACCGTAGCATTCTTAAGGGTCGATTAGGCGATGCAAAAGGAGCTATTTCCGATGCTGACAAAGTCATCAAGATGAATCCTCAGAACGCAAAGGGCTATGCAATTCGTGGTATTGCCGAAAAACCAGGAGGGGATCTTCAGCGTGCCTGCGCAGATTGGAGAAAGGCAGCCGTGCCTGGTAGCACAACCGCTTCTGAATGGGTCAAGAAACAATGCTGATAAGTTCAGTTCAGCGATGGTGAAGAGATCCAGGAGGGATGACCTCCACACTCACACCAATCAAGCCCCGCAGTCGCAGTTTGGAGTTGCGGTTGGATCCAAGACTCAGCTACCGGTGAGTAATCCCGTCGCATCATCGGCGCCGAAAAGTTGTCGGTAGGCCGATGCGGTGCTGCACATCACCACCGGGATGGCGGCCAACAAACCAAAACCGAAGGCGATCAATCCCAGCAGGATGATCGCCAGCTGCATTGCCAGCAGTCCAAACACTTTCCACCACTGTCCTTGCACGGTGCGGAAGCCTTCTCGAAGAGTGGGGATCGGTCCTAGACCCTTCACCACTGCGAGGAACCCCAGGAACGTCTGGTTCACCTGGATGTAAATGGCCATGACGGCTCCGATCAGCAGAACCAAAATCGCGACGGGGCTTCTACCAAAAGCAAAGGCCAGATCTTGGATCTCGGTGATCAGGCGATTAATCGCCTCGGTGTTGTAGGGGTCAATGACTTGCATTCGCCAGTAGATCGACTGGGCGAGCTCTCCAGCATCAGCCGCTGTTACCGCGAGGACTGCCGCCGTTGCGCAGATCACACCCAGCAGCACGGTCAACAGGAATTGCCGGCTGAACAGTCGCCAGATGGCAGGGCCATTGATCTTTACAAGATCGCCGAAGCTTGGTCGTTCCCCGTTAAGTCCAAGCCAAGCGCCGCGTATTAATCCCACGGTGGCCCAGAGCTCTACCAGGGTGCTGACGATGATTCCAGCGAAACCGGGGAGCAGATCCACCACTGTGGACAGTACGAACGCGAATAGGGCAAAAAAGACAAACGTCCAGGGCGTGCGACGGAACGTTGTCCAACCGTCTCGTAGTGCGGTCCCAACCGACAGGCTCATGATCTAGCAGGCAACACCTGGAAGGTACCGGCCTCACCAACAGGCTGCAGAAATCACCCGAAAGGGAAAAGCAGGGGGCGCTGAGCAGTCACCATCGATCTCCCGACATAACAACCTCACACCAACCACGCCCCGCCTATTGCGGTTTTTTGCTGTCGATAGCAGCGAGACAGTTTCGGCCTGGCGATCATCATTTGGGCAGGTGACAATCAACAATTTAGTTTTATCTACTTCTGCTCTACTGTGCACATTCGCGCCAGGCACTGGAGGCTGATTTAAGGGCTTCTGGGTGTGATTGAAGCAATAAATAGCCCATGCGCTTGCAGGGGATCCAGACTTTAAGCCTTCACCTGTATAACCGGTTAACGGCTTTTCTAAAGTCAGCCCATTGTGGCTACAGTCCAGCTGGGTATTCCACCATTTACAGCTTGCAGCTCCTCTTTCCTGAGCTGACTGAACTTATCAGCAGTAAATTCGTGACCGTGTTCTTTAGCAATACCCACAACGTCTTCAGGAGACTTTCCTGCTTTGAACTTGTTCTGAAGATTGTCATCTTTATCGACTTTGGAGCGGAAAGCTTTCAGTTGTTCTATGGACATGTGTATCAGGCCTGTTCAGCAGTCATAGCAACGGTCTGAATCACCATCTAGGCGAGCAAAGCTTCCATCAGCCAGTGCTGAAGCGCATACGAAAGACTGCGTTGAGTAGCACCTTCAGAGCAGCCACCAGCCCAGCAGCAGGCCAATGACAACCCCTTTTACCCAGACAAGAGCCGCCATTTGATAGTTCGACAGACCCAGTTTTTTCTGAATCCAGTTGAACGCCTGCTCGTCAGCAAAGAACACGGCTCGGATAGGGCGGACGATCCAATCCATTGATCAAAAGCGTGATGACTTACTGGTAGCTGTCTCGTGTATGCCAACGCAATGCTGCGGCTTTGTTCACGGATGCTCAAGGGCACATCACCAACTCGGCTGACACCGTTTCCACCCACCCGTTTTCAACATGGTTCCCCAGGCTTCGATGGCGTTATGGCGCAGCATGCGCCTGACCACAGGCTGACTACCACCACGTAGCGGTCTGTTCTCCACTACAACCCATTACGCGTTCTGCGTAAGCATGACGTTGGTGAAACGGCAGACCTTTCCTTCCTGCTCATTCAGCAGACAGCCAACACCATTCTTCGGCGCATGGCGATCAACAAGTGGGCGGTCCTTGCTCGGCATGTCACCACCATGGCGAATTCGCTCGTTTGGGGGATGTGGATCACCAGCTAAAGATGCGATGACAGATGAGCCCACCTGCAACTGACGACCATGCGCAGAGAGGACTGGCTCCGTTTGGCAACGCCCGCATCGATCTACTGACGAATGCTCAGATCTCACAAAACGGATCGAGATTCGAACCAGTCGCAATTAGTTACAGCGGCCTGATATTCAATTAGAATTTTATGAAAGCTTGATGAGAGATGGCTTAACCATTGGAACTTTTCCACAAGTAGCTGTTGATAACTTTGCTGAATTGTGGATAAACAGACAAGAATAAAGAATCCCCAGAGACGAGTCTTCATTTGCTTAAAGTGCCTTTCCTTCAGATGTGTTGATGCCCTCTTACGAGACTGTTCTAGAGGTATCCGAGAGATGAAGGATGTTCTCTCCCCATCTCACATCATTTGCGACAACGGCTGCAACTGATGAAACGACTCCCTGCATTCAACGCAGATGCTCTCTGCGTTTGCAAATGGCCTGCTGCCCACCAAGGCACAGGAAACACTGCAACACAATCAAAGCCTGTGATTCTGCCTCCGTGCAAACCGTCTGGAAAGTTCCTGAAACCGTACCGCTGAGGTCGGCCGCCCCTCTGCTCCCTGCTGTGCAACAGGCGTAGAACCAAAGGGTCCCTTTCGGAGACACCCATGACTCAAGAACAACTCAAACCCATCCTGGAAAAAGCCAAAGGAAACACCACTCTTCAGGAGAAGCTCAGAGCAGCTACCGATACTGATGCCGTTGTGGCAACTGCCAAAGAAGCAGGTTTCAACATCTCTGCTGAAGACTTGAAGAAAGCTCAACCAGAGCTTTCAGGCAAAGAACTTGAAAGAATGGCTGGCGGTGATGCTGGGGGTGATGTTGGGTCGCTTTGGTCTTATTTCTGCCAGTCACATTGTCAAAATATTTGCAATTAAAAATTGCAATCGCAATCCGCTTACCATACGCAGCAATTGCCTTATTATTTCTTCAATCACAACCTTTGCTCCACAAATCTCCCTCCAATACCTGGCAAGGTTGAGTGCATTGATTATTTGTCAAAGGCACGCCACCGTCGCCAAAAGGGTGGTGAAAGCGCATCCCTCAAGCGCACTAATTGCAAGATTGGCATAACCACCCAAACGAGCGAATACCCCATCTGCGGGACGCTCATCAGATCGAGACGGTCTCGCTGCTGGCGGAGAAATACAAGGAGCGCTCATCCCAGACGGTCAAGCTGTGGTGAACGCCACCGAAGCCTGGGAAACGATGCAGAAGTCAGGTGACTGGAAGAGGTGTCAGCCCCAGTGGTGACTTTGCCGCGGAGCTTTAGGTTCAACAGATCATTCATGAACTGATTCGATCAAAGCGAAACAGAAATGTGGACAACCTATTCAGAGCGTTGCTACTAGACAGGCATACACCCTACGCCGACTTTAACCATAGTCAATTTTGTTCATTTGTAAAATCGCACTGAATTTCTATGCCATCAAAAAAGTATGTCCAAGGCATGCAAGAAATGCGAAAGCATTTTGGTGATGCTGCTGATCAATGGATTAAGGTAATTCACTCAATTTATCCTGAATTTGCAAAAGTAAAAGTCGAATTCCCGTTTGGTGAACTCTATAGTCGTGACGTGGTCGACGATAGAACGCGTGAGCTGTGTACTGTTGCAGCATTAACTGTGCAGGGCTTTGCTCTTCCAGAGCTTAAGGTCCATATGAAGGGTGCATTAAATACCGGGTCAAGCAAGGCAGAGATTCTTGAAATCATTACTCAGATGATTGCATATTGCGGATTTCCCGCTGCAACGAATTCTCTGTCAGCAGCGCAGGAAGTGTTTAATGAAATCGAATGAACTTAGCCGTAAAAACATGAAAAACCATGGCATAAAATTTTGGCGTGTATGGGTCAACGAGCAAGGTAAAAGTTGTCAGAACCTTCATTTACTCGCAGGTCACAAGCAATCAGTTTTTGCTGATGGAGCTGCTCCTATCTGGAGCGCACTGCACTACAGCGGTATTGCCAAGGTAGTCACATTAATTTTAATGCCGGGAGAAATTGGTGAGTGGCATGAAAATCCAATACCTCAATGGATCGTCCCCCTACGTGGACGCTGGAGCGTCGAGATGATGGATGGTGTGATCGTGGAAATGGGGCCCGGAGATATCTCCTTTGGTGGTGATCAGCGAACAAAAAATAAAAATGGACACCGCTCTTGGGCAGTAGGCGAAAACCCTGCTGAGCTTCTTCTGATTCAGGTACTAGATCCTCCTCCTTGGAATCCTTGTGATTAAGCACAGTGATGTTATTTCTGAAGTGGCAGACCTTCCCTTGCTGGTCGTTCATCAACCAGCCGACACCGTTCTTTGGTGCATGGCAATCAACTAGCGGGCGGCCCTTATTCGGCATCGGTGAAGTCTGGCGAAATCGTCTTCCCAGCATGCGAAAGACCGACTGCTCGAATCACACAGGGGGCACTAGTTTCACCAAGGATTCTCAGCCATCCTCGCCCGCCACTCGGCGGTTTTTTATTGCGCTGGAGCCTGGGCGGCACCAGATCCTGCTTGAGCTAAGAGCAGTCAGGCACAGCGTTCTGATCCATTCACCAGAAGCTCACCAGAACCTCTCGGGGTCTACACCCAATCGGTGCAGTGGGGGTCACCAGAAGGGCTGTGATCTTGAAGGAGTCAAGGGGGCAGCACCCCCTATCACTCCTTCAAAGCCATGACGACATCGATCAACACCTACAACATGACAAATGGTGTTATGGAACCAATTGCTTTGACTCTGGGTCAAAAGTTTCAAATAGACAAATTCTCCAGGGAGATTGACAACTGCCAGGATGTTAAGCAACTGTGTTCGATTGCAAAAGATCTATTGATTGCTTGGCAACAACAGCAAGCTGCATGTGCATGGGCCATTCGGCAATCACAGGGCTTGTAGCGGCCTCAAGTGAGCAGGCTAAAGCGATGAATTTGTGCCGATGCCTGCGCAGTGATCAGAACTCTGAATCAGCAGTACCCCAAACTTTCACTCCTTAAAACCATCACCACTTCAACTTTGACTCAATTGGATTTCGCGACTGAGGATCAAGCTCTTGGTTCAGGTTGAGGGATGTGGAGTTAACGGAGAGGGTGCATGGATGGAGCAAGGTAAATGAGAAGCAGATTGATCGAGTCAGGCGATATGGAAATGATGAGTGTGAATATTGGGCACCGTTAGGGGAGAGTATTTTAGGGCTAACCCAAACTTGGGGGTGGGGGGCAGGCAGGCGCAATCAAGCAAAGCCCGGCATCATGCGCGGACTGACGCCAGTCCAATGCTCCGCCGCTTCTCCAATGGATTGATGGCTTCTGCTGTTGCCATCGTTCCACTGGGGCAACCGCTATTGCTGGTATCCACTGCTGCTCTTGCGACTGTGGCGATAGTGCTTTCTCCCGAA
>QCUI01000052.1 GCA_003210775.1 Synechococcus sp. AG-679-A04 | reverse complement strand
CTGCCTAGACCAACCGTGACAGTGCAACCAAGCTCACCTGAGGCAAGAAACCTCAGGCAGCACCTGGCTGCCGTCACAGAACACTCAGAGACCGCCCAGCAAGGCAGCCAACAAGGCCTGTTGGGCATGAAGACGATTTTCTGCCTGATCAAAGATCCGACTGGCAGAACTCTCCATCACCTCCGCACTGATCTCCTCACCACGGTGGGCCGGAAGGCAGTGCAACACGATGGCCCGTGAATCAGCTTTCGCAAGTAGCTCCTCATTCACACAGAACCCCTGGAAGGCTTGTGCCCGTTCCAGCTGCTCCTGTTCCTGACCCATGGAGGCCAAGACATCGCTGTAGAGCGCTTGGGCACCGGAAACTGCAGCTCTGAATCACGGGTGAGGAATTGATTTTTCTGGTCTGCAGGGCTTCTTCTGTTGATCGATCAAGACACCAGTCCTATTCATGGTCAACCAGAGGCTGGATCAAACCAGCCTCTGGTTGATTGGTCGTTCATCACTTTTGTCAATGCCTTGATCATCGTTTTGAATGCAATGACCACAAAATTCAGCTCAACCTCACCTTGATTAATCACTGATTACTTGCCAAAGAAAAACCCGGCATAGCCGGGCTGTTCTTTGTGTGTCTTGATTTTGATGATAGATCTAAGCGAACATTCCTCCAAGATCAGGATTGTTGAGGAAGTTTTCCGGATTCAAGGCGGCATACGCATTATCTGCCGTATCGCCAATGATCACCTGACCTCCGTTGAGATAACCCGTAACAGCCGCAGCGTCTGCAAGTGCAAATTTAGCAATGTATCTCATCCCTGTTGTGCCATTCGTAAAGCTATCGGCTTTGAGATAAGTGCTAAGTCCATCTTGCTCAACCTGGAGATCATTAATACTATTAACGCCGGGGATGAAAAGCTTGTCATCACCATCAAAGCCAAGGATCGCATCGGCTTCATCGCGATTTTGAGCCGCTGCTCCATTGTCTGTTCGACAAACAATACGCCCAGTTCCAACCATCAAGATATTGTCCTGACCGAGGTCGCCAACAACAATATGCTTACTGTTGGCCAATACTGTAATGAAATCATCATCAGCACCACCACGAAGGATACTCATTCTGTCAGTACCTTGTGCCCCGGTAAGAGTATCTTTCCCAAAGTTTCCATTTTGCCAATCGCCTCCTTTCGCAGAATTAGAAAGATCGATAGTGTCATTCTCACTACCGCCAAGAATGAAATCCCGTGTAGTTGATCCTGCCTTGGATTCAAACGTGTCATCACCAAGATTGCCATTCACCTTGTTACTGAAACCGCCAACGTTGATATCACTGAGAGTCACGACATCATTACCACCCATCATTCTGGTGTGATAGTTGAGGGGGCTGTTGTTTGAGAAATCGACAGTGTCAGCAAAGTTGGAATAGTCACGGATTTTTTCCGAAACAGAACCAGCGAAAACGCTGCCATTTCCATTGACGACAACCGAAGTGTTTTGTGTTGTAGAAGCCATGATTGAAGAAGTGAGATGTGTGAACTTGTGGAGGTCGTCCCCCCGTGAACACACCTTCTCCGCAATCAACGATCAACTCGATGATCTGACTCACGCTGGGTTGTGATCTTGCTCACAGGGCCCGCCAAAGCAAATGGATCGACATGCCAACCACTGCTGTTACGGCTGAACAGGCCTAACTCAATCAACGCGCAGCATTAGAAGCAAGCAACGTCAGGCAGCAACTTGCTGCCATCACAGAACACTCAGAGACCGCCCAGCAAAGCAGCCAACAAGGCCTGTTGGGCATGAAGACGATTTTCTGCCTGATCAAAGATCCGACTGGCAGAACTCTCCATCACCTCCGCACTGATCTCCTCACCGCGATGGGCGGGAAGGCAGTGCAAAACGATGGCGCGCGAATCAGCTTTCGCGAGTAGCTCCTCATTCACACAGAACCCCTGGAAGGCTTGTGCCCGTTCCAGCTGCTCCTGTTCCTGCCCCATTGAGGCCCATACATCGGTGTAAAGCGCCTGCGCACCGGCAACCGCAGCCTCAGGGTCAGTGGTGACGCTGATCTCAGCACCGCCCACAGCGAGGGAACGGGCTTGGTCAAGCACACCTGGTAGGGGCTCAAATCCATCAGGACAGGCGATGCGCACATTGACGCCCAACAGGGCACCACAGAGCATCAAGGAGTGGGCCACGTTATTGCCATCACCCACGTAGGTCAGCGTCTGACCTTGAAGCTCACCAAAAGCTTCTTGCATGGTGAGGAAGTCGGCCAGGGCCTGACAGGGATGCTCCAGGTCGGTGAGAGCATTGATCACCGGAATCGACGCCCAGTACGCGTAATCGGCAAGTTCCTGCTGCGCGAAGGTGCGCACAGCAAGCACATCACAAAAGCGACTCAGCACCCTTGCGGTGTCTTCCAGGGGCTCACCGCGTCCCAGCTGGGTGACCTGAGGATTGAGGTCGACGGTCTGACCACCAAGCCTGGCCATCGCCACCTGGAAGCTGACGCGAGTGCGCGTGGAGGCTTTGGTGAAAATCAGGCCCAGGACGCGATTACCGAGATCAATCCGGCGATCACCACTCTTGAGCTGGCTGGCCAGTTCAAGCAGTGCAGCTGTCTGCTCAGCGGTGGTATCCGCCGACGAGAGGAAGTCTTTGCCGCTCAGTGCCGAGAGGACGGCAGCAACACTGGTGGTGGCGGACGTCATGGACTGAGCTCAAAGGATTGTTATCGGGGACAAACAGTGAATCCGTCAAGCCTCAGGCGGCAATTGCCTCAGGCATGACGCTGGCATCGAGCATGTCTTTGAGCTCATCGCCTTCAATCACTTCCTTCTCAAGAATCTTCTGAGAAATGGTCTCCAACAGAGCCATGTTCTGACGCAGGATCGTGAGGGCCTGGTCATGGGCGGTATCAACAAGGGCTCGCACTTCCTTGTCGATGGCCTGAGCGGTGGCATCGCTGACGGTGCGGCGAGGGTTGTTGTTACCGCCGAGGAATCGACCTCCTCCCTGCTTGTCGTAAGCCAGTGGTCCGAGGGTTTCACTCATGCCGTAGGTGCCCACCATCTGCTCTGCGATATCCGTGGCTCGCTGCAGATCGTTGGATGCTCCAGTGGTGACCTTGCCGAACACCACTTCCTCGGCTGATCGACCACCCAACAGCGTGGCGATCTGACCCTGGAGCTCCTCCCTGGAGTTGAGGAATCGTTCCTCAGTGGGGAGCTGCAGCGTGTAGCCGAGGGCACTCATGCCGCGGGGCACGATCGAGATCTTGGCCACCTTGCTGCCACCGGGCATCAGGTGGCCAACGATGGCGTGACCCACTTCGTGATACGCCACCACCTTCTTTTCATCATCCTGAAGAACACGACTTTTCTTCTCAAGACCAGCGACAACTCGCTCGATGGCTTCACCGAGATCCTGCTGCTCAACTGATTTGCGCATGGCGCGGGCAGCCAGCAATGCAGCCTCGTTCACAAGGTTGGCAAGGTCAGCACCGGCAAAACCACTGGTGGCTTGAGCAATACGGTCGAGATCGACCCCTTCTGCCAGCTTCACCTTCTTGGCATAGATCTCCAAAATCGTCTTACGGCCAGAGAGATCGGGGCGATCCACCAGCACCTGACGGTCGAAGCGGCCGGGCCGCAACAGAGCGGCATCCAGAACTTCCGGCTGGTTGGTGGCTGCCAGCACGATCACTGGCTTGTCCTTGGAGGCAAAGCCATCCATCTCGGTGAGCAGCTGGTTAAGGGTCTGCTCACGCTCATCGTTACCGCCGACAACACCCATCGAGCCGGAACGGCTCTTGCCGATGGCATCGAGTTCGTCAATAAAGATGATGCAAGGAGCGTTCTTCTTGGCCTGCTCGAACAGGTCGCGCACGCGAGCAGCACCAGCTCCGACAAACAGCTCAACGAATTCAGAACCGCTGATAATGAAGAAGGGCACTCCTGCCTCTCCCGCCACAGCCTTGGAAAGCAACGTTTTGCCGGTTCCGGGAGGACCCACTAACAGCACACCCTTGGGAATACGAGCACCGATTTCCGTATAACGATCCGAAGACTTAAGGAAATCAACAATCTCGGCTAATTCATCTTTGGCCTCATCCACACCAGCTACATCGGCAAAGGTGACGCGAGACTGCTCGTCAGGCACGTAGACCTTCGCCTTGCTCTTAGTGAAGTTGAGGGCACCCTGAGCTCCACCTCCTCCCATGGAGCGACGTGCAAAGAACTGGAGCACCAGAATGAAGATCAGCGGAGGAACAACCCAGCTGAGAATCGTGGTGAAAATATTGGGTTTTTTCGGTGGTGCTGCTGCGAATTCAACGCCCTTGCTCTCCAGGCGCTGAGGCAGATCCATATCAAAGATCGGCGTGGTGGCTAGCACCGACGGCGCTCCCTCTTCCGCTTCGGAGAGCTCGTAACGAATCTGATCTTGCGTGATGTAAGCGCGCTTCACCGCACCGTCGTTCACCTGGTCAATGAACAGGGAGTAGGGCACGCGCGGAACCTGCTGCATCCCTTGATTGGGAATGAAGCTGCTGATCAACAGCAATACACCAAAACCGATGAGCACCAGGTTGAGGATTCCAAAACGGCGGTTGGGGCGGTTGTCTTCCTCGCGGATCGGCATAAATCACGTCCTGTGCTGCGGTAAGGCTATAGCCGGGATTCCAAGCCTGGTCGCAGCGCGATGGCGGAGAACCGAACGACGCTCTAGTGCATTGATGCTCGCCAGCACTGGCAAACCTCGCCATTCTCGAACTGAGCATGGTGAACACGATGCAATCGGATCCAGGACGCACAAACAGAAAGGAAGCCATCTATCAGTTGTTGCTACTTCTCTGCCTACTGGTGATGGCGAGCTTCGCCTTCCCTCGCATCACCTGGCTAGGCAACCTGGGGTATGCCTTGATCGCGCTGCTGCTCACCCAGCTGGTGATGCTGCGCAAACACGTGCTGAGACTGCACGACCGGATGTATCAGGCACTGGGGATCATTGCGATGCTCACTCAGCTTTGGTGGTTATTGACGCCTGTTCACTGGCGCCTCAGTGCCATCCCACTGGTGGTGAGCTGGAGCCTGCTGGTGGGCTGGAGCGTGGTGCGCCTGGTGAAACGACTGGCGAGCGAACAACGCGTGAGCACACAAGTGCTCATGGGAGCAGCCGCTGGTTACCTACTGCTCGGGCTGACCTCTGGTTTGGTGATGAGTGGTGTCGAAACGATTCAGCCCGGCAGCTTCGAGCCAGTTGCCCTTCCAGGCGCCGATGTCTTGGGAAATTCCAGCGTGCTGCATTTCACTCCAGCGTTTGCGCAGATCAACTATTTCGCGTTCATCTGTCTCACGACACTGGGATTCGGCGACATCACTCCGGCTTACCCCTTAGCCCGGATGCTGGCCGTCACCACAGGAGTGGTGGGCCAGCTGTATCTGGCGGTGGTGATGGGAATTCTGATCAGCCGCTTCAGTTCGGAGCTGCGCAAGAACTGAGTTGCGCCTTCAGCAGCAGATCCTGACCAAGGCTCAGACCTGGCTCACAGTTCAAACTCAGCACTTGATCCATCGCCGTGAAGCCAAGATCGCCCAGAGGCGTTCGAGCCAACTCTCCGCCCAGCAGCTTGGGGGCAATCACGGCGGCAATCTCTTGCACACAACCCTGTTGCAACGCAGCTGAAGCAAGACCCGGGCCGCATTCCCACAGCACCCGATTGCAACCACGGCGTGCAAGCTCAGGCAGCAACAATTCAGGCTCACAGCGATCGAGCCTCTGGAGCTCCACCCCCTGAGCTTGCAAAGCAGCCAATCTGCTGGCCTGGGGCTTCTCCGCTTCGGAGAATGCGTGGGCCACCAAGGTGGAGGCGACACCCTGCTGCCACAGCTGTGCGGCAGCAGGCAGATCAAGGCTGCGGCTGAGCACAACCCGCAACGGTTCGGGCGAGCGGCGACCTCGACTGGTGAGCAGCGGATCGTCGGCACGCACGGTGCCGCCACCAACGATCACGGCATCGCATTGCGCCCTGAGTTCATGCACCCAGGCCCGCGCCGGCGGACCACTGATCCACTGACTGGCGCCATTCGGCAGTGCGGTACGTCCATCCAGGCTCATCGCCCACTTGAGCACCCCCCAGGGACGACCAGTGCGCACCCGATGCACAAAGACCCGGTTCTGATGGGCAGCCTCAGCATCGAGAATCCCACTGATCACCTCCAAACCGGCATCGCGCAGGCGTTGCAAGCCACCACCGGCTACGCGCGGATCAGGGTCAGTGAGCGCCACCACAACCCGCTGGATGCCAGCGGCAAGGATCGCCTCCGTGCAAGGAGGAGTTCTGCCCTGATGGCAACAGGGCTCCAGCGTGACCACGATCGTGCCGCCTCGGGCGGCTTCGCCAGCCTGCTTGAGGGCTCCAGGTTCGGCATGGGGCTGACCGGCGCGCGCATGGAAACCCTCACCCACCAAGCGGCCATCTGAATCCAGCACAAGCGCTCCGACCAGCGGATTGGGGCTGGTACATCCTTCCGCCAGAGCCGCCAGCTGCAGAGCCCGGCGCATCCAGGGAATCCAGCGCTGCTCCGGTTGAGCCAGACCCGCCATCAGCTCAAGGGCTCGGTCTGCACATCACGCCATTCAGCCACCACATAGGGAGGCACGGGCATCTCATTGAAAACACCTGGCAGGAATAAACGCAACGGGCGTTTGTTGGTGAGGTCATTCAGCAATGGATCGAGGGCAAATTCCACAGCTGCCTCACGGCCGTCGGTGGCCAGAACCGGGTTATCGAGGGTGATGTCATCGAGCTGCCATTCCTTCACGCCGGCTTGCACCAACAGCGAAGTGGGGTGCTCAAGACGCATCTTGCCGGGGTAGCCAACAATGCGCAGCACCACCGGATTGCCCGGCTTGCCAACCCGATAGGCCACGGCTTGCCAACTCTGATAATCGAGATCTCGCAAGCTCTCCAGGCTGCGCAGCATCGGCGCACCGTTTTCATCTTGATGCTCATGCACCTGGGCGCTGGCCGCTGCAGGGGTGAGCAGCAACAGCATCACGGCAACCAGCAATGTGCAGAACAAACGACGCAGCGCGAGCATGAACAAAGCGTGGAAGCTGTGACCATGATTAGTCATGAATCACTCAAAGCGGCGTCCTTGCTGGATCCGCGTCTCGACTCCTGCGGCACTGGTCTGCGTGAAGTCGACGACATGACACCACATGGAGACCAGGATGCCGCACTGAGATTCGGCCCAGGCCAGCTGCGTTTTACTTGATGCGTATCCGTCAACGCCCGACGTCCAAGGGCCTGTGCTCGATGCATCAGCGGCGTAGCTGTTGAAGCTGAACCCTGGAGAAGGCATCAAGTTGCACCGAGGCACCTGGCACGCAGGGCCGCTATTTGAGGCAGCGTCGGCGTCATTTTTCAACCTTGAGCTTGCTGACACCAACCAGCAGGATCAGGAAACTCTGCCGCTCAGTGAGCCATTGAATGTTGTGTTGAGCTAATCAACAACATGCATCAAAACTGGAAGGTCAGGCCGCCACTGGCACGCCAATTCGTGCCACGATCACCAGCCCAGATCTCTGCACCACCATTGGCATAAACCTTGACAGACATTGAATTGATGTTGGCGACTGAATAATCGAGACCAACCTCAATGAGGGCACCATTTTGGTTCTCTTGGGTCGGAAGGAATGACACATTTTTGTCGCTAAAGGAATATTCAATGGACTGCCCTTGGTTTCCAACATTCCAATCTGCCAACCAAGCGAACTTGATGCTGGGCACCCATTGCGCCCGATCCCCTGAGGAAATTGGCCAGGCTGTCTTCAGGCCAAGACCCGTCTGGAAATAATTCGTGGTTCGAGACTGATACTTGAGCCTCAAAGCTTTTTCAACGCCTGATTCAGAGAAACCATTTTCTTGATTCTGTGTCCAGATACCAGTGAATTGGGGTTCGAGCAGAATTGAACCTGCCTGGAAAGGAGCTCCAAAACGGAAAGCTCCTAGATAACTCGTTGCACTTTTTTGAGCCTTTGCTGTGTCACCACCCCAATCCTCAGCAATGTCACGAATGCCACGGTTTTGTGTTGCTGAAAAAGCGGAAGCGCCAAAGACTGCCTGCGCATAAAAGTTGTCAGTCCAGTAGTCAGCAGTAATTCCACCACCCCAGCCATCAGGGCTCCAAGAACCGCCTCCCGTGAATCCACGTTGAACTGCGGTGACATCGCCGTAATTCACATAAGCGCCCAGCTGGAAAGAATCACTAAGATTAAAGTCTGCTCCTAATGCAAATCCGCCTGTATAAAGGCTGTAGTCGTTATTAATTGTGGTGTAATTGTAAGCGCGATTATTAGCTGCAAAACCACGGTACCAAGCGCGCCAGCCATCACGGTCAGCATATTGAGCCGTTAGCGATTGATCCTCCCTAAAGCGATGTCCATCCACTGAGATGACATGCCATTGATCAAGAGAATCGCCGACAGGCTGATCTACTGAACGATCTACTGAGGTATCAGCGACGGCGTTACTGAGGTACTCCAATGCATGGCTGTCATTGACAGGCCCCTGCTTCTGCCATAGACCACGAACTGGCTCGACCACTTGTGGTTGAATCTTCTCAGAGGAATCAGTAGCAGATTCCTCTGCCTCGATCAAAGGCTCAAATTGCCGCAATGGATGTCGCTCGAAGATTGTGTCTGCAAGCACATTGTTATAGGTTTGCAGGCCTCGAGGCGCTGCATCAACGTTCCTTGGAGATAAGCCACTAGCCAAAAATGATGCAAGATGCCCCCAATGCATCAAAGGCAATTCTTGGTCAGGCGACGAGCCACCATCCGGAAGCAATGCATCAATGATGGGAGTAATGACGGGTTCTTCGAGACCTTCGCAAAGGTCTTCATTGTCTTCACAACCAAACTGATCTTCAGGGTCACCCTCAAGATCATCTAATACGTCTTCTTTAGTCTTATCTTTAACAACAATATTGAGAGAACCTTCTTCCAGAAGAATAGTCTTCAGGCTCGCCGCATCCAAAGGAATATCGAGACCAGCAAAATTAGCCACTGTATACAATTGCCCATCAATATCAATAACTTGATCCGGATCAACATTCTCCCCCTCAACTACAGGAAACACCAGGTATGTGTTACTTGCTAACTCTTCAATATTACCCACCTCGCCAGCTATTACCTTCCAGGTGCCATTCAAATCAGGATTGTCAGTTCCATCTGGATCGACAACCGCATAGATCCCGTGATTTTCATCAGACACCGAACCGCCAGTCTCATAATTGAATGTTGTTGAATTAATTGGTGCATTAGCACCATCTGCATCCATTCCATTATTCAGGTAGGCCACAATTCGGCCATCTGCAAAACTGACCTCACCTGTCACATTGAGAGGATTGTCAGATTCAACTCTTAAGACACCACCAGAAATATTCAATTCAGGCAGAACTTGCTGATAACCTCGCAAATCCAATTCGCCGCCAAGCAACACATGACGAGAATGAGGACTGAGTGAACCATCAGCACCGGCCCTCAAAACACCGCCATACAAAAATGTTGAAGAGAAATACTGATTAAGACCACTTAAGATTAATAGATCCTCTTTTGTAGAGCCAATTTTGACAACAGCTCCCTGACTACCTGGCACATCCTCAATCGTTCCAGCGAAGTCTCCCTTAGAGACAGTCAATGAGCCGCCAGGCAACGCATCACAGCTAGCATCCTCAATTGCAGAACACTTTGTACCAAGCTGAATAATTCCGGGATCAGCTACTAATCGACTACCGCCATAAAGGCCAGGGATCGTATTTGCGTATCCATCAAGATCGAGAACACCACCAGGCTGAATCGTGACATCCGAAGAAGGACTAAAAGCGAGAGCATTTCCTGCCTTCAATTCACCTCCACTTTCAATTAAAGTATCACGGAAATAGCTACTCTCTCCATTAAGCAATGTATTTCCAGAAGTACTCAGAGAGGCGTTACCATGAATACCTTCTGAAACCTCTAGTTGAGAATCAATATTTTGAACTATCAAACTTTGTGTAAGATCAGTGCCTTCAATACGGGTGAATGCTGCACGCTGTACCGTCCGCTGTTTAAGATCACGACCAGTGATTTCAACAGGTGCGATCTTGGCAATTCCGTAACCAGTAAAAGCTGGAAAGGAACCCATTTCTTCCAGTTCTTCTGCACTGCGCCGCTGATCTGGACTGCGCCGCACAGTGGAGATCATTGCTGGTTGAACCTCTGGATTATCCACACCACTAACGGCATAACTCCAAGTACCACCGATTTGCTCCATGGAATCAAAACCGGTGATCGCTCCAACAATCAATTCACCACTGCCACCTTCGCTATTGCCGAGGATCAAACGGTCGGTGGGTGAATCTATAGAGCGCCCAGGAGATCCCTCAATCAAGACAGCATGCAAGTTGCCGTTTCGCACTTCAATGGTGTTGGAGGAATTGCGCCCAAGAGCGATCACACCCGCATCCAGCGTCGGTTGACGGCCTTGAGGCCCATCAATCACGATCGTTTGATCCTGACTATTACCTGTTAAGCCAACGCAGAAAGTGTTTTGAGTGAAAATCTTTCCATCTCCTTGCACTCGACATTCACCACCTTGCGGGAAAACCCAATCAGAACTTCTGTCTCCAATTTTGATTGCTGCCCAGTTAATTAAATCGCTTTCACTAATACCAGGATTTTCGGCAGACCTAAAAATATTTAAACCACTAATCGAACCAGTACCATCTGCTTTCCAATATGATGCATCTAAAGGCTCACCGCCATCAATTTTGCTCCCACTCTCAATACTGAATGTCCCCTTTGAGAGGACTAAATCATTGCCAAGACCAAAGTCAATGCCAGAGGCTCCAGTCGTCTGCACAAATCCAGAATTAATCAGGACATCATTTTTATCACTAAATGTTATTGAGTTTGCTGAAATGGACGCCGGACTGATTTCCTTAGTCCTAAGCCCACGAGTTGTAAGATTAAGTAGGGCATGACCGCTGGCATCTCCCGAGCTTGCAAACTTCAAATCACCCTTGAGACTGATCGAACCACCAATATTTTTCAAGCTCCCTTGCGCATCAATTTTACGCAAAGGGGAATTCGGAGACACTACTTCTCCTTTAGAAGCCTTATAGTTGATATACCGATCAATGAAACGAGTCATCCCGTCTTCAATCACAAGTGAGTCAAGACTGATATCACCGCGATTCACAATACTTTGGATTGTTAATTTAGAATCTCCTCCGCCGATGAATTGCCCATCTTCTCGGATCAACAGCCTGTTAACAGCTTGTGCACCCTCAATGAATATTGATCCATCTTTCCCTACCAGAGTTTTCGAAACCGAGCTCATGGCACCATCAGTGTGGGCATGAAGAGAGCCACCACGCGCCACAATTGTGGGGCCTGAATAGTTACTTATGCCTTTGAGATCAACATGTGCACCATCGCCATTACCCTCACCTGATGCAACCAGCAGAGAAGCTCTGGCATCTCCAAGCTCTTGTATTCCTTTCTCACCAATCGTTAATTCACCAGACACTGCAATCACAGAACGACCTTGCACTCCAAACGGAGTATCAATATCTGAAGATCGTCCAAGCGTTGTAATCCCCTTCAAGGCAACACTGTCATCAGATTGAACACGAACAACACCCTGGGCATTCAAGGTCGTATCATCCATCCTGCCGTTGTAGGACCACAACCCGCCTAACTGATCAATCGTGTCGTAGCCATAAAGAACACCCACATCTAATCTACCTTTTGCCACCGAACTCAAAGCATCTGGCTTTACATCGTCTGTAAATGGCGAACCCAGTTTAATCGTGTTTTTACTGGAATCACCTTGACCATAAATAATGCCAGCCTCTAATGTTCCACCTGGCACCACAATTGTTGCCTTACCCTTGCCTAAGTCAATGCCTCCGACCTTTGTTATCAATGAGTTGCGTGTCCTGGAGTCATAGTCATTATTAATTGTTAGCTTCTGATCAACAGCATTAGTATTTTCACCTACACTACCTAGTACTAGGCCATACTCTCCAGGAGGAGGCGATCCTTCAGCCTGAACAGTTGCAAACGATGTTTTTGTTCCAAAATATGCAAATCCTTGGCCAGCCACACCAACAAGTTCGAAATTTTGAACGTTGCCCGCTAACTGTGAGTCTTCACTTTCAGTGAAAAGGCCATCCGCTGATTCAGTTAGGGCATAATGATTTCCAGATCCATCCCAGAAAATATCCAGATCACCTGCTCCTCCATCAATGGTGATGTTTGATTCGTTTTGAGTAGCGGCCAAAGATCCTTTGGCTCCGATGAAGAAGAGATCATCTTCTCCAGCTAAATTAATAGTTTGTCCGTCACCCAAGGTTAAAGCACCTTGAAGAACTAATGCATCTCTATAGTTACTACCTGTGACGCCACGTTCAAGAACTAGAGAACTAGATTCTGAACTAGCTTTATTCAGTGAGCCCAACAAAACTCTTCCTTTATTCAAAGTAAGCTTTTCGAAGTGATTATCTCCAGACATGGTTAAATAACCACCATATTCACGACCATCATCTCCAAGACCAACAACAACTAGCGATGCCGACCCGGAGTTCGAGCCAACATTCTCGATAAATCCAGTACCTTGGACTTCAACAACAGTTCCAGGATTCAAAAATCCATTTTTGAGAGTGCCCTGTTTTCCATTCCAAAACTGAATCTTTTCGACCAATTGCGTAGTACCACCTAAATCAAGCGTGCCGCCCTGACCTGCAAGAACTACGGTGGAAGACGAATTTAATGTTCCACCTGGCCCGATCAATAATGTTCCGCCATGCACCTTGGTATATCCAGTATGACCAAATGAGCCTGTAAAAGTCGTGGTTCCACTTCCTTCTTTAACCAAGGAACCATTGCCTTTACTTGTACCTGAGAACTGAACATCACCGTCCAAGCCACCGTAATAAAGATGGGATTGATTGCCCAGACTCACCAAACCTGAGCCAGTCAGCTCTCCAATCTCTTGATCTTCTCGGCCATTATTATCATCTCTTGCTGGATTATCACCTAGTTTCAAAGTTCCATCGACTTGATGAATGGATTGAGAGCTTAAACTCCATGCTTGACCCGCTCTTAAGGTTCCAGCTTCATTGATCGTCGTTGTTCCTGTATAGGTGCTGAGAGTATTTCCTTTCTTCAGATCAGCAGGGGCGTCTGAATCAAAGACGCCGAGATCAGGATCTCCTCCCAGAGTGGCAGTTCCAGCTATAGAAAGATCAACCTTGCTTCCTTTGATGGCTCGAACAGAAAAGTCAGCATCTTCACCCACAGTGACTGACTGAGAATCACCAGACCCCAGATCCAAATCACCCACAAGATCCAAGTGGGTATCGGGATCAAGAACAAGCGAATCACTGGAGTCGCCAAGATCAACGGAACCCCAAATTTGAGCTCCCTGATCAGTTTGCAAAGTAGAAGAGGTACCAGCTACTGAATTATGTGAAACAACAATTTGATCTCTACCTTGGCTGCCAGACACAGCAAGATAGTTATATCCATAATCTACAGAGTCATTATCTCTCCAGCGACACCCATAACCACCCGAAGACCCAGATTTAGTTCCACATTGATCACTGTTGAAACCAAGCGAATTGCGGAACGAGATGACGGCATCGCCAATAAGGCTTAATTGATTTGTATCTGAAGCACTACTACTATCTGTCAAACGACTGTTCCCTAGACTAATCCAATCGTCAACAACGCCGCTGCCATTCCAAGAATTATTAGCTTCGATTTTCAGGATATCGTTACCAGCGCCCATGGTAATCGAACCACGAATGCCACCCATTGATGTCAGAGAGTCATCTCCACCAGCCATATTGACAGCACCACGCTGATAACCATAATTTTCATAGGTATCATTTCCACCCCCGAAAGTAAGTCTAACGTTGTAATTACGATTTAAATCATTGCTGACCGGCAGCCCTGATGCTGCAACATCACATGTGTTCTGACCTCTCTTACCATTCCAGCCTCCCGCATCTGCTCCCCCAGTGAGGCAACCAAGATATCCCCTATTGATTACTTTATCATTTCCACCAGCAAATACAATTTCCAAAAAATTACCGGTGGGACTTTCTGCGGGACCTGCAATCACACCATCATTAATGATCGTATCATTTCCGTTTCCAAAATCAATCTGCGGGATTGCACGATAGCAAGTGGATGGATCACTGCCTTCTTTACAGTTATTTTTATAAAGGTCATATTCTGACGGCAACATACCCACATAGCTGGCCACCAAAAGACCACCTGCTTCGAGATTCAGGTTGTCATCACCATCGCCCAATGAAATCACTGGTGAGCGTCGGTTTCCGTCTCCGTTGATTGGCAGATCGCTATTTTCAGGAGTACGTGGACCAACTCCATCTTGCAGATCATCCCCTGCAACGCGAAGGAATGCTCCGGATTTCACCGAAATGTTGTTATTGCCATCTTCGAATATGAGAGGTGTCGAAATCAGCCTGAAATTACCAACGCCAAGATTTGCCTGGCCGGACAACGATGAAGGCGTGGTAATCGTTAAACTGCCTTGGTCAATAGCAAGATCACCGCGCAACTCAGCTTGATTCCTAATTGTTGATGATCCTGAGCCAGTAAACGTCAACTTGCCATTTGCGCCATCTCCAACCGAATCAAAGCGACCGGTAAACGTTAAATCCAGGCTATTATTATCAACCGTTCCGCCTATATCACTTTGCTGATCAGAGACCCCATAGCGCACAGCGAAATTTTCATCGAGATCTAAAGTTTCTTCAACTGCCTGAAGAGTTCCTCCTTCAAAAACAGAAGCGACTCCACGTTCACAATCATTTTCTGGGGCCAAGCCAGACGTCAGGACTGTTTCCCCAGAGCTGATTGTTCCTTGCTCACTGAGCTTGCAACCTGCAAATGCTTGAATCCTAAGGTCGTCACCTGTTTTGGGAGTTGTAAACAGATTTCCATTCCAGTAGTAATTAATTTGATATTTATTTTGTCCATTATTGTTGGGTCGAGCTTGCGCACTCTGATCACCTGTCCAAGAGGCGAATCCACCCCCATTCCAGTAACCATAGAGATATAAATTTTGCACCCCATCAACACAAGAAGTATTGGAACCATTTTGATTTTTATCGCAAGCTGATTCCATCAAGGAACCTTTCTGTTCAAAATATTTGATCGACAACTCTTGAGCTATATCAGCATTATCTATACCTGCCCAAGGGACATTGACATCTTGCGCGTCTTCAACCCATTGTGTAGCAGATACACCAGGGTTATCATTCTTGGGATTCGACCAGGCTGAGTAATATATACCATACAATTCTCCACTATCAGTTTCAAGTATTGCCTTGTATTCATCAGGCAATTGCCACAACGTAACAGTGTCAGTCCCTGTATCCGGACCAGGCAGAGGAACTTCTTGATTTTCAGGAAAATTTATTGGTTTGTCTTGTGCAAAGGCTTTCGATGAATCCGCGGCGAATGCACAAAACAGCAGTGCTGCAAGCATCCAAGGAGATTTCACAGTGAAGGATGACAAGGGCTTAAAGCTGACAAACCGTTAGGACTGTTTAGCCGACCTATCCCCAAAAAACCTGCTTTGCAACAGACGAAAGATCCCAATCGTGCAAAATCTGGTTTTCACCCCAAATTGGAGGAATTATGAAGTGAGTGGGGGTGGATAGACACCTACAAATCTCTGCTCTGGCTTCGGAATAGGAAGGCTTGCGGCCAAAAACACCCAAAAATCATCCGACAGGCGAGCTAGGTCGATCAACCCCGCTCTGCGCCAGGAATCACTTGCCAATCTGTCTGCGTTGCCCACAGACCCCAGATCGCCATCGCTCGCAGGTAGTGACAGGCGCGAAAAGTGTTCACGGCCGTGATCGCTTCAGGCGTGCGGAACTGCAGCCCGCCTGAATACACCTGATTCACCACCGCTGAGCAAATTGCTTCGGCTGTTGGCCCTTCGCCCATCAATTGGAAATAACTGGCAATCCCGAAGTTGATGCCGGTCCACACCTCAAGAGGATGGGTGCCGTTGGGATCCAATGGTGTGCCATCACGGCGTAATCCATTGGCCACACCCAGGGTTCCGCCTTCGAATTTCTCAAAGCAGGCTTCGTTCACCGCCTTGAGCGTGCTGCGACTATTCGCTTCACTCACCACAGGCTCCAGGCCAAGCAAGCGGGCATAGAAATCACCGCACAGCTGATCGGCCATCACTACCGGCGTGCCGCTTTCTGCATCGATGTCGTAAAACTCGCCGTTCCAGAGCAACTTGTCGAAGTTGCTGCGCGATTGCTCCAGCCAGGCGCCGAACTCATGCTGCTCGGAGGAAGTCTCCAATCCGGTTTTGAGCTGCAGCGTCTGGGCGATCGCCAACGCCGCCTCCAATGCAGCGATCCAGAGCGCACCGCAATAGGCACTCACACCCTTTAAAGGCCAATCGTCGAAGGTCTGATCCGGAGCTCCGCCGTTATCCGGCAGGCCGTCGTTGTTTACATCAAAGGTTTTCAGGTAGCGCAGCGCTTCAACGGCAGCTGGCCAGCACTCCGCCAGAAAACTCAGATCTTCGCCGCTGGGGGCCAGCTTGTAGGTGCGCCACACCTGCAGCACGAAATCGCTGCCGAGATCCTTCCAAAGATTGCAGTCTTGATAGGCGGTGTAGTTGGTGGCATCCCAGGGCTGCTCATTAGGGGCACCCAGATCATGCGGGGTTGCGCCCTTCACCTTGCGATCAGCTTCCACCCGGCCCTTGCCCTGGGTGAAATACCAACCGATCGGTCTCTGGGTGGCATCCGCAGCAGGGATGGCCCGCGCGAAGCTGCGCAACACCGATTTATCCAGCTCCGGCCAAAGCTGCAGCAAGGCAAAGGAGCCATAGAGGCGCACATCCAAGCTTTCATACCAGGCGTAGTCGAGGCACTCGAGTACGCCGAAACGACCGTGGGGATCTTCCGGTGACGCCGCACTCCAGAGGCTGCCACCACTACAGAGGTCGTAGAGCTCATTGAACAGCGCCATCCTCAACGGCTCCGGCAACTCACTGCGCTGCAGCACCGGCTGCTGCCAGGCGTCGATCTGAGCCCTCCACTGCTTCCAGTCGCACAGCGCTTCGGCGGCAATCGCCGCGGCCTGGTTGCCACCAGTGCCAAAGAAATCGGTGTAACGACGCAGGGCTTTGCTGCCGGTCGCAAAGGCCGTCACCGGTAGATCCCAGCTGATCACCACAGGGATCTCGATGCTCTCCCCGGGAGCCAGCTGACAACGAACCGCCAGGGCTGCACTGAGTGGATCATCGCTGCCACTGTGCCGATCATTGTTGCTGTTGGGGATCGAGCCGTCGTCGCTGAAGCTGTTCCAGAGCTCACTGCCATCACCCGCAGGATTCCAGCGGCTACAGCGTTGAATGCTCACACCTGGTTGCTCAGTGGTGGCGATGCACCACTGCCC
>QCUI01000051.1 GCA_003210775.1 Synechococcus sp. AG-679-A04 | reverse complement strand
CACGGGAGAAACCACCATCGCCACAGTCGCAAGAGCAGCAGTGGATACCAGTAGTAGCGGTTGCCCCAGTGGGGCGATGCCAACAGCAGAAGCCAGCAGTCCAATGGAAAGGCGGCTAAGCATGGGTCAGGCGTCAGTCCGCGCATGATGCCGAGCTTTGCTTGGCTGCGCCCGTAGGTCCTAATAACTGTCACCGCTCAGGTGGGTACGATTTCCAAGTACCAAGAGGTATTTGCTTAGCATCCTTAAGATGCCAACAGAGATTTAACCAGTGCACGTCGAGAATTAGCTTACGCTTTCTGCGAGCTGTGATCATGGAAAGTTATTTGCGTTGACAAAAATCGATATCGCTAAATTCTTGCATTAAAATATGATTTTGCATTTCATATAATTCTATTGCTTCAATCGCAAATACGTTGTCAATGTAATCAGAGAAGGCTGTCATTTTTCCAGTCCGAGTGGGACCTTTTCGGTCTATGCCCCATGAATGCCGCTTGGAAGAGGGGACATCCGCCCTCAAAGTTCGGTTTCAGGACCTTTTCGGAGTGGTTCATCAGGAGCAAATTCCCCGGTTTCAATTCCATGTGGAGGTCATCCCTCCTGGACCTCTTCACCATCTCCGGAATCAATCGGATTCACATCACCCATTCAGGTGGTTCTCAACTCGCATCTCCCACCCGATCGGGTGATGCGGTCACGGAGCTTTTGAGAGATCTTTAAGGAGCCCACCTCTAACAGGCAGTGCATGTTGAAACGGTTCCTCACCACCGCTACATGCACTTGGCTGTTGGTCAACTCACGCGGAAGCAAGTGACGCCAAAGCTCCAGGGGAGTAATCCTTTCTGTAGCGCGATGCATGCATATCCGAGAGCATCGGCCATGTGGCTGTTCTCGCCTAGATCCCAGCAGAAATGTCCGAGGCGCTATTACGTATCCACAGGGACGCTGAAAGACCCCATACCCCCTCTAATGCTCTTCAGGGAGGTTTTCTCCGGGTCTTGCTCCTGATCTGTCCTTTTGTCTCGCAATCAACCGAGAAGGCCTTAGATCAACGAACGATCGACCCAGAGGACGTTCTGAAAGAGCTCCCTTTTTCTTGTAACAGCCTGAACCTTCTACACAATCCTCAATCAATACCTGAAGGGGGCCTGTGGGTGGTTTGCAGTTTTGGGCTTAGCTGAAAATCCTTGCTGTGATTAGGGTGGACCACATGACCGTGACGCCTCTCGGCTTCGACCTGGAGTTACCAGAAGGGGCGACAAAGTGAGGATTCGTTTCCGGCTACGAGGCCGGTCTACTGCACCTTCACGACAGTCACCCCAAGTCGAAAGAGAGTCAGATCAGAGCACTAGAGAAAGGCTGTCACCAACCAAGCAGTCCATCGTCAATTTAAGGGATTTGGCCAGACCTCACGAATTTGCTTCAAAAGGCCTTCAGCTTCCTGCCCACGAGCTTCGGAATTGGTTTGCTCAAGCAACACAGTTACATGACCGACCTTTCTTCCAGGCATTTCCGGCTTTCCATACCAATGCAGGTGTGACCTGGGGATGGCCTCAAGTGCAGCAAGCCTCGACTTCAAAGACTCCGTGCCTTCTGCGGGCAAACCAAGAAGATTGACCATGATGGCGCCAGGCACCACGAGGCCCGTTGCTGGAACCGGCAGACCCGCAGTAATGCAGAGCTGCTGATCGAATTGACTGCTGCTGCATGCCTCGATGGAGAAATGGCCAGAGTTGTGAGTGCGAGGTGCAATCTCATTCACCATCAGCCCTGCTGGGCCGTAGAAAAACTCAAGCGCCATCACTCCCACGTAATTGAGGCTTGTGAGCAAGGAGGCTGCAATGTTGTACGCAGTGGCTTCCAACAGTTGCTCTGACCGTGCAGGAGCCAGAACCCAGTCACAAACCTGATTCTTCTGATGCGTTTCCACCAGCGGCAGACTGCGGATACGTCCCTGCTGATCACGACTAACAACAAGCGCCAGTTCACGCTCGTAAGTCACCCAGGTCTCCAGCAGCCAATCCTCAACTGCAACGCTGCTCAACAGCTGCTGAAGAGACTTGAGATCGCCGATCACGCAGGTGCCTTTGCCGTCGTAACCGCCATGGGCCGCTTTGGCCATCACCGGGAACGTCCAGCCGGCAGGAAGCGCTGGTGAATCGGTGTTGATCTCATCCAAAGCAATCCAAGCGGGACTTGGAATCGCCAGATCATCCAGCATTCGGCGCTGAGACAACTTGTTCACCAGCGGCAGCAAACTGGTGAGGGAAGGGGAAAACTCCACACCATCACAATCCAGTGCCCGCAATGCATCAACGGGTATCCACTCATTCTCAAACGTGATGTGCTGGCAGCGCTTCAATAGTTCCGCAGTGGCAGCAGCATCTGTGGGCGCACCTGAAACCTGCTGCTGAGCAACAGCCATCGCCGGATCCTGTCCAGACGCGCTTTGCACGATCACAGCAACCTGGCGGGACTTCGCTGCTTCACACAGCATCAGTGCGAGCTGACCACCCCCAACAACTCCAATTGTCCCGGCAGCGCTGGCCATGGCCGTTCAATCCATCCACAGAAGCTTGCCATCCAGCCCCAAAAGAACTTTCTTAAATCAAGGAACGTTCCTCACTGAAAGCGAACCGGATCGCCGTCAGCAGCAAAACAATCAGGAACAGCGCCAGACCAATGGTACATGCATAGCTGATCTCAAGCTCTGCAAACGCCTGGTCATACACGTAGTAAACAAGGGTCCTGGTTGAGTCGGCAGGTCCTCCCTGGGTCATTAGAAACACCTCCTCGAAAACCTTGGTGGCCGCGATGGCTGACATCACTGCCACCAGAGTCACGTAGGGACGCAGGAGGGGAAGGGTGATATCGAGATGTTGCCTCCACCCCTCACTGCCGTCCAATTCCGCAGCCTCGTAAAGCTCCTTGGAAATGCCCTGAAGGCCACCGAGAAAAATCACCATGTAGTAGCCCAGTCCTTTCCAAAGGGTCACAAGCATCACTGAAGGAAGTGCCAGCAGAGGATTGGTCAGAAATTCGATGGGAATGAAACCAGATCCGATCAATGCTTCGAGCCAACCATTGATCAGACCGTTCTCTGCATACAGCCAGCGGAAGGCGATAGCTGCGACAACGATTGACACCAGTACGGGTGTGTAAAAGGCAGCTCTCAGCCAATGGATTCCAGGTAAAACCCGATTCACCAGTACGGCCAAGGCCAGGGCACCAATGACAATCGGAGGCACAACACCCACGAGGTACACAAGGGTGGTGCCCAAGACGCGATAAAACATCGGATCACCAGCGAGCCTGCGCAGATTGGCCAGGCCGATGAACCGCAGCGGCTCTGAGACATCCAGCCCGGTTTGCGTGAAGCTGATCAACAGAGCCATGGCGGCCGGAATGATCACGGAAAGACTCAACAAAGTGAGCGCAGGTGCAAGAAAAGCCCAGGCGGTGAGGCTTGTTCGCCGATCTGGCCTCGAGACAGGGTTCATCGAACTCAAAAAGCCTGCGGCTGAGGATAGGGTCAGTCGATCGAATCGCCCGCGGATCGCAACCGCAGCATCGGCTCATGAGCACAGCGCAGGTAGCTGACTTGCAGGAACGCACAAGGATCACGGTGTCCCTGGAGAGGAATCCCTACGACGTGATCATCGGCCGTTCGATGGTGGGAGCGATTGGCGCTGCACTGGCCGATTTACCGATTCGTTCAGGAACCAAAATTCTCGTGGTGAGTAATCCTGACGTCGCAGGGCCCTACGGCGACAGCTGCATGAGTGGACTCAGAGCTGCAGGATTCAACCCTGTGCTTCTGGAAATCGATGCTGGTGAGGAGCGAAAAACACTGCAAACGCTGAGTTTGATCCTTGACAAAGCACAGCAGGAGGGTCTTGAGCGCACCTCCCTGATGCTGGCTCTGGGAGGGGGCGTTGTCGGTGACATGACGGGCTTCGCAGCGGCGTGCTGGCTGCGCGGCATCGGCATAGTCCAGGTTCCGACCACTCTCCTGTCGATGGTGGACGCCTCCATCGGTGGCAAAACCGGGGTGAACCATCCAAAAGGGAAGAATCTGATCGGAGCCTTCCACCAGCCGCGCCTGGTGGTGATAGATCCTTTGACTCTGAACACTCTCCCTGTCCGGGAATTCCGGGCTGGAATGGCCGAAGTGATCAAATACGGGGTCATTGGAGACCCTGACCTGTTCAGCCGTCTGGAGGAAGCCTCAGACCTCTCAGATCCAACAGCAATGGATCCGACATTGCTCCATGACATCCTTGTGCTCTCAGCGGAGGCCAAGGCTCTGGTCGTCGCCGACGATGAAAGGGAAGGGGGCCGGCGCGCAATCCTCAACTACGGCCACACCTTCGGTCATGTCGTTGAAACCCTGACGGGATACGGCACTTGGCTCCATGGCGAGGCCGTAGCTATCGGCATGGCGGCAGTTGGACGGCTCGCGGTCCAAAAAGGTCTCTGGAGCGAAGCTGATCAACAGCGGCAGGTGAAACTCATCGAGAAGGCAGGTTTACCCGTGGCCTGGCCAACCCTGGATCGGGAGACAGCGCTGCGGACCTTGCAAGGCGATAAAAAAGTCCGGCACGGTCGACTGCGCTTCGTCCTGCCGACGCGGATCGGCAACGTGATCATCAGTGACGAAATCAGCAACGAAGATGTCAATCGCTGCCTTGAATCCCTCAACTGATCAGGTCGGTTCACGCAAAAAACGGCTGTTGAGATCCGTTTGCTCCGCGGAAGTTGGTACAAAGCGATGAAAGGCGAACCAGCGCAGCTCACCGAGACAACTGGGGTCGACAAGCCTCAGCAGGGCTTCCCTTCGACGCAGTGCTTGGGCTAGCCGATCGCCGGGCAGTTGCTGCAGTGCTGTGAGCCGCTCTGCCAGACCCAACGCAAGCAGCGCTTCTCCTTGACGGCAGTGGCCGTCCAAAATCCAACCAGCCTCTGAGGCAGCTCCCACGAGCGATTCCAAACACAGGTGAGCGGTGATGTCCTGAGAACCTGCATCGCGCAGAACATCAGTGGATGACTGTTGGCGTTTGTAGGCCACCAGCGTTCCATCAGCACGCCGTGGAGCGTAATAACGGCGTGACTCCAGGGCGTAATCCACCACCAACAACATGCCATCGGTCATGGCTGCAAAGGCCTCCTTCATCCAGGGCTCCACGGAGTGATGCCATTCCGTCGCCCAGCCCTCCAATGCTCCACTTGGAGGGAGCTCAAGACCATCACGATCCGCCTGCTCGTCGATCTGATCCTGCAGCGTCTGCGGTAAAGGATCGTCATCCCATGTGAGCAGGGGCACTGATGCCTCAAAGGTCGTGAGAGTCACCATCTGACGCCGCAGTGAACCACTTCGAAGGATGAGGCGCTCGACCGGCAAAGCATCCAGCAGCTCATGGGCAAGCAGGATGCCCTTCACCGGTTCAGCGGCAAGCTCCTGCAAGGAACACCAGCGGCAAGGAATATTGCCCACTGATAGAAGACGCTCCCTCTGGCGGAGCTGCATCCCGGGGTTGATTTCAACGAGCACGCACTCCAGACGCGACAGCCATTCAGCTGCTGAAGCCTCCAGCAGAGGGATCAACTGAGCGATCAGATCAGCTTCCCCTGGCCCCACATCCACGATTGACAGCAAGGCACCTGGATGGCGAGCCGCCAGGGTGTCAAGCCAATCGATCAGCTGATGAATCAGAAGGCCTGCAAAATCGTCACCGAGGGAAGGGGACGTGACGAAATCGCCAGCCGTGCCCACATGCAATTGGCCGGTTCCGTAAGCGCCGTGATCAGGGTCATGCAGTGCCCATTCCATGAAGGTGGAGAAGGGCACCCGCTGGCCTTGGTGTTGCAGTCGCTCCAGCAGCCAATCGGGGCAGGGCACATCTAAGGCCTTCATGTGGTGAGAATGGCGTGCACTCGCTCTAAATCATGGGTGTCCAAGCAATGATGCGTTGCCTGAAGGCACTGCTGAGCCTGTCGGTCCTGCTGGTCATGTTCTCCGCGCCTGTGGGGGCAATCGATAACCCGGATCTGCTCCCGGACCATCCGACGCCGGTGATTGACCTCGCCAAGGCTCTGAGCCAGACGCAGCGCCAGTCACTGGAAACCTCTCTCGACGCCTTTGAGCAACGCAGCGGCTGGAAGCTGAGAGTGCTGACGCAATATGAGCGCACTCCGGGGCTGGCTGTGAAGGAGTTCTGGGGGTTAGACGAACGCAGCCTCCTGCTGGTGGCTGATCCGCGGGGGGGCAATCTGCTCAACTTCAATGTGGGTGATGCCCTGTTTGCTCTGATGCCCCGCACCTGGTGGGTTGAACTGCAGACGCGCTACGGCAATCAGTTTTACGTGAAGGATCACGGAGAGGATGGCGCCATCCTGGCGGCACTGGACGCCGTGGAACTGTGTTTAGATCGCGGCGGATGCCAGGTTGTTCCGGGCTTACCGACGGAACAGTGGCTCTGGACACTCTGCACCTCAATCCTGGGTGGCCTGATTGCGGGATTTGCGGCGTACCCACGCAAAGAGGGTGAAAGGATTGCCTGGGGCTGGCTGCTATTGCTGTCGCCGCTTTGGGGGATGCTCTTCGGCGTGTTCGGGGTTGCACCCGTCATCACACGCACCAGTGAACTGCTGCCACTGATTCGCAACGGCATGGGATTCATGGCAGGAGGAGTAGGCGCCTATTTGATCGCGGGGGCGACAGTCGGACGCAAACTGCAAGATTCCAGTAAGGACGGTTGAGTGAGACGGGATGCCTTAAGGCATCCCACAAAGAACGGTCGGACCTAAACAAACAGGAGCAGCAATACCCTTGCTCTTTTCAGAACTCTGACCGGAAAGAGCAGAGCGCCGCTCATCTCGAATCTTGCGTAACTGAGCCAGATTCAGGTTGAAAAAGCCTTGCAGATTGGTAAATCGCTTCACAGGCTGGCCGTAAAAGCTTCTTCCGCGCAGGGTGGGAAACGATGCCCATTCAGGGGCCAGCTTTGCAGCCAACTGGGGTGTCATCACTCCGTGATCGGTGAGACCCAAAGCTTTACGACGTTGAATCAGAAACAGAGCACCTTGATCCTGAACTTCTGGACCAAACCCTCTGACGCCAAGACGACGTTTGACCATATCCCAAGTGAAAGGCATGAACTGGTAGGCACCAGCAGCAGCACTTGCGTAACGGGAGGAATAAATCACCCGGTTGGGATGGCGATCCATCGATGGCATCAGACCACCACCAAACATGACGCGATAGCCAAGGTCGTGACCACCCTTCCAGGTGCCTTCAGCGAAACGGATGGTGTTGAGAATTGCGCGACGCTCGGGAGTAATGATGTAGGGGAGAGCCGAAGTCTTGGCATCTTCCTCAAGCATCACCAACCTGGAACGGGAGCTTTCCAGTGCAGGAAGAGCTGCACGTGACTCTGGTGCTGTGAGAATGGTGACCAGTGGAACAACACTTGCAACAGCGCCTGAGATGCAACGACAGGCGGCGAGAGCAAGGGAGGTCATACAGAGAAATCAAGGGACAGAATCAAGCGTTGAAGACACAGATGAAGTGAATTCATTGGATGATTCGATGGATTCAAGGAATCCAGTGCTGCAAACACGGCCAAACTGTGTCGAACAGTCGCCTTCCACCACAGAGGGTTTGTGACAGGCAGGCAACCGTCATGCAAGCTGCGCTTGTCACGAAAAGATCAAAAGCCCAGGGACACAAATGCTTTGAAGCGCAGATAAGCTCACCTAATTGAAGAAATCAGCCTTGCTTAACAGTGCTGGTTGTGGCCAAACGAATCGCCTCAGCGGCTTGGACGGCCCCGCCTGCGCTCAAGGGCATGCCAGCAGCAGGTTCTAGAGGCTGATCCAGCTTCCAGTCTCCTAGTTCAAGTGACTGCCGAGTGAGAATCCGATGGGCCGCATGTGTTCGCAAACCGTCCATCAGCGCAGACGCCTCAGCAAATCCATGACGTTCCACCACGTGAAGTGCGAGACCGCAGGTCATCGCCTCACAAAAACTGCTGAATCCGGGCTTGCCGAGAAGACGATCACAGAACGGCATCACATCCAGAAACCTGATTGTCTGCGGCAGCAGCAGCACATTCGTGATTTGATCAAGCTCCCCGGAATCCTTGGGTGCAGGCATCAGAAACAGATGTTGAGGCCAGCGGCTGAAAAGGTCCTTTTGCAGGGAATATCCGAGGCCACCAAAACCCACCAGCACTTTCTTTCGACCATCGGCGCGAAGACGCCTCTCCAAATCTCGAGGAAGCGGTTCTGGATCTGCTGATACAAGATCCAGCGCCTGTTCAGGCAACAACCAGTTCATGGGCAACGAAAACGGGCAGCGCAACAGAAGAGTTCCGCTTCGATAAGCCAATGTGGCGTTGTTAGCCCAATCAAGAAATGCACCACCAAACGGTGCATAAATCTCATCCCAGCCAAAGTTGCTCATCCAGATCAGAGGAGCTTCAAGCTGACGGGCGAGCTCGGCTGCTGCAGGCGGAATATCAGCGAGAACAACACATTGGCTGTCTTGCTCACGAATCCAGTCGACTTCCCGTTGCAGCAGCTTGGGGAGCTCAATCTCAAGTTGCTGAAGAGCTTGAAGGGTTGCCTGCTTATCCACTCCGAGGGCATCGGCCTGAAGCATGCCCACATCCCAGCGAACTGTTCTTCTGCTGACCGGCACATCGCGGAGCACAAGATCGAGGAAGGTCTCATCGACGCTGGAACTGATCACCAGATGCCAATCCGGTTGGAGTCGGTGCAACTGGAAGAGAACCGCCGCCTGACGGGCAGCATGGCCATAGCCATGCGTACTCACGCAGACATAAATCAGCATGCCGTCTGCCCTGTCGTGGCAGAACGAAGCAGGGTCTGCTCATAGGTCAGTTCGCCATTGGGGCGGTACCAACGGTGACTGACCAAAGATGGTTCAGTGCCTTTGAATTCGACCCAGGTGAGGTGATGCAGCGGCTGACCTGACTCGTCCACACCAACTCTTGGCACGCATGCCGCATTCACAAAGCAGGTGCCTCTGCGATCCCGATGAAACGTGATTCGTTCGCCACGTTGTCCCCTGAGTTGATGGTGCATATGGCCAAACACCACCAGGTCGGCTGGACGGATTCGCTGCATGCGATCCAGAGCCATGGCCAGATCCCGATCGCCCCAGTCGATATGTGGCTGCTTCCAATCACGACCACAGGGGCTGTCCGCAGATGATCCCAGCCCCGTCGGACCGGAGTGAGCCAGCACGACCAAGGGCCAGTGTTCGGGTGCCTGCTTGGCCGCATCGACGATCCAGTCGGCCGACTGTGTTTCTGTGATGGGGCCGAACACCGCTTGGACGGCCTGCGAGAGGTTAAATCCACCTCCTGCACTGCATGGCCGGGCACCAACTACCGCCAGCGCTGGCTGGCTCCATGCCCGTAATTTCCAGGGACAGTGGCGATCCCCCAGCATCAAGATCTGCTGTTGCAACAGATAACCGCTTCTGTCGCGTCCACGGTCATGATTTCCAAGCAGGACGGCCACAGGCAGCGACAGCTGGGTGATGCTCTTGACCAAGCGAAGGTCTCCATCACTGAGATCTCCCACAAACAGGAGTGCATCCGGTTGCAGTCGCTCAATCAGATCCACATCCCCTTTACCCCAGTCACCATGGAGGTCTCCGGCAATGGCAACACGGAGTGATGTCAGAACAACTTCTAGGCTGGTCTCATCTTGCCCCAGAAGGCCCCGATGAGCTCTGACACCGCAATCATCGCGGCGATCAAACAGCTCCGCCAGGAACGCAATGCTGTGATCCTTGCGCACTATTACCAGGAGCCCGAAATTCAGGACATCGCTGATTTCATCGGTGACTCACTTGAGCTGTCGAGAAAGGCTGCCAACACTGATGCCGATGTAATCGTGTTCTGTGGGGTGCACTTCATGGCGGAGACCGCGAAGATCCTCAGCCCTGAAAAAACGGTGGTGCTGCCCGATATCGATGCCGGCTGCTCACTGGCCGACGATTGCCCAGCCGATGAATTCGCCAGCTTTCGCGAACGTCATCCCGACCATCTGGTGGTCAGCTACATCAATTGCACGGCAGCCGTTAAGGCTCAGAGCGACCTGATCTGCACCAGCAGCAATGCCGTGGATCTGGTGAAACAGCTGCCGGAGGAACAACCCGTACTCTTCGCTCCTGACCGCAACCTTGGACGCTGGGTGGAGCGCCAGAGCGGCCGAGAACTCACGCTCTGGCCGGGAAGCTGCTTTGTGCACGAAACCTTCAGTGAAGAAGCACTGCTCAAGCTCAAACTGGAGCATCCAGAGGCTGAGGTGATCGCCCATCCGGAATGTCAGGAAAATCTCCTGGATCTTGCCGATTTCATCGGATCCACAAGCAAACTACTGATCCACTCCGAAACCAGTGACTCCAAGACATTCATCGTTCTCACAGAGCCCGGGATCCTGCATCAGATGAAGCAGCGGGTCCCCGAGAAGATGTTGCTGGATGTCCCTGGTCTTGATGGCTGCAGCTGTAATGCCTGTCCTTACATGCGCATGAACAGCCTGGAAAAACTCCGCGACTGTCTTGAGAAACTGTCGCCGCAGATCACCATGAAGGAGTCGATTCGTTCCAAGGCAGAAGCACCGATTAGACGAATGCTGGAAATGAGCAAGTAACGCTCTCTTGAGCCTGAGACGCAGTCGTCGAGCAGGCTAGCCAGAGTTGATCGATGAACGTTCTCGAGCGAACCGAAAGTGGTCTGTATTGCAGAGCAGCTGATGCCTGGATCGATCCATCTCGGCCAGTATCGAGAGCCTTAATCACGCATGCCCATGCCGATCACGCCAGACCTGGATGCGGCGAATACTGGGCTGTAGATGTCAGCGAAGGTGTGCTTCGAGAGCGCCTGGGACGGGACATCACTCTCCATTCGATGCCTTATCGCCAAGAGTTCTGGATCAATCAGGCATGTTTGTCATTTCATAGCGCTGGCCACGTCCTTGGATCCGCTCAGATTCGCTTGATGGTCGAGGATCAGGTCTGGGTGGTAACCGGTGATTACAAACGCTGCCCTGACCCGAGCTGCGAACCCTTTGAGGTCGTGCCCTGCGACGTGCTGATCACCGAAGCCACATTCGGGTTGCCGATTTATGCCTGGGACACTGGACAACGGGTGGCAACAGAGATCCGAGACTGGTGGCATGGAGACCGCGAGCGGACCTCACTGTTGTTCTGTTACTCGTTTGGCAAGGCGCAGCGACTGTTAGCGGAGCTGAACGCCATCGGCGTTGGAGAGGAAGTGCTGCTGCATGGTGCCGTTGAGACCGTCACGCGCCATTACCGCGAGGCAGGTGTAGCAATGACGGCGAGCAGACCAGTGAGCGATCTGCCGCGGAAGGATTCTCTGGTAGGTCGACTGGTCCTGGCACCACCTTCGGCCCATCGTTCTGCCTGGATGAGACGGTTCCGAGCACCGCAAACAGCCTTTGCCTCGGGATGGATGGCTGTGAGGGGGGCCCGTCGTCGCCGAGGCTATGAGCGAGGTTTCGTTCTCAGCGACCATGCCGACTGGCAAGGTTTAATCCGCACGGTGATTGATAGCGGAGCCAAAACCGTTTACGTCACCCATGGCCAGAGCGATGTGCTGGCACGCTTTCTGCATGAGCGACATGGACTTGATGCCAAAGCACTCGATCAACTCAACTGAACTAACCTCTGCCTTCACTCTTCAAGCACCGTCCCTGTCACCATGGCAACCCGCAGCTCTGCTTTGACCAGCCTCATGGTTTTGATCGCTGCAACTGCAGCACCGGTCCTCGCCGAGCAAACCACAATCACCATTGAGCAGATCAACACCGTGGTGTTCCCTGCTGACGGTGCCTCTGCAGCCCAGGCCATCTGTGCTGGTCTTGCCAGTGGAGTGCTCACAAGAGACCAGGTCGGTAGCGATCTGGCGCGTTTGCAGAAGGCTCTGAGTGAAGTCAATGAATCTGGCTCAGCGACCCGATACGTCAAAGCATTTAACAGCGCTTCAGCCGGAATCAACGGATGCAATGTCCAGGTGACTGGCCCAGCTGAAGACAATCGTTGGAACTACTGAGCAAAGAGCCTGAAACCCTTTCGGTATGGATGCTTTCGCGGCTCTGATTGAAGAGCTGGATCAGAGCACAGGAACGAAACGCAAGATTGATCTCATCGCGAGGCATCTCCAGCAAGCAAATGCCCATGACGCGGCATGGTCGGTCTTGCTGCTGATCGGTGAACGGCGAAAAAGACTGATCACCGGTCGCCGGCTGCGGGAAATCCTTCAGCAGGCGAGCGCAATGCCTGACTGGCTTTTCGATGACTGTCAGAGCCATGTCGGGGATTCAGCAGAAACCCTCTCACTGCTGTGGCCACAACTTAAGAGCGACATTGGCGGCCGCATCCACAAACCAAGTGTGACGACCTGGGTCAATCAACTCAGGCATGCACCGCCGATGCACTGGTGGATGGAACAACTGTTGCCTGCATTGGCGGTGATGGAAGCGGATGAGCAGAGCAACACTGTGCTCGCGATTTGGGAATCATTGCCCCATGAACGCCTGTTCCTGTTCAACAAACTGCTGACGGGAGGCTTCCGTATCGGCGTTGCCCGCGGACTTGTCGTGAAAGCGATTGCCACAGGATTCAACCTTGAGGAGGGTTTGGTTCTTGAGCGTCTGATGACGCCGGCGGACGCCTCTGAGCAGTGGTTTCGTTCACTGACCGCGGTCGCCACTGAAGAACGTGGCAATCGAGGACCTTTTCCTTACCCCTTTTTTCTGGCCAGCCCATTCAAAGAGGAGACGATCGAGAACAGCGACCCTTCTGAGTGGTGGGTGGAAAGCAAATGGGATGGCATCCGCGGACAGCTGATTCAACGTGAGCGCGGTACATATCTATGGAGTCGTGGCGAAGAACTGATCAACGAACAATTCCCCGAACTGATCGAAATGGCGTCAGCGATACCCACCGATACGGTGCTTGATGGCGAGGTGATTTGCTGGGCGGAACATGAGCAACAACCAAGACCCTTCAGCGACCTGCAGCGACGACTCGGCCGCAAAACTGTTGGCCGCAAACTACGGCTTGAGTGCCCTGTGAGTTTCGTTGCCTATGACCTGCTGGAACGCGACGGAACAGATCTGCGCTCAACCCCTCTGGAGGAACGGCTTGAACAACTCGGTGATCTTCAACGACTGATGGACACCAACACAGCGAAGTGGCGTTGCCGACTCAGCAGCGGACAACAACTTCAGCGTTGGGATCAGCTGGATCAACTGCGTAAAGAGGCCGTGGAACAGGGTGCCGAAGGGGTGATGCTCAAACAATTGCACTCCCTCTATCTGAGCGGGCGCAAGCGCGGACACTGGTGGAAACACAAACGCGATCCGATGACCCTGGATGCGGTGCTGATCTATGCACAGGCTGGCCGCGGACGTCGCGCCAACCTGTTCACCGATTACACCTTTGCGCTCTGGAACCAGCAGTCAGAGCCAACGAGCAACCGTCAGCTGGTGACGTTCGCCAAGGCCTATTCCGGTTTGAACGACGCCGAGATCCTCGAGCTGGATCGATGGATCCGCAGTCACACCCTTGAACGTTTCGGCCCAACACGGGCTGTGGAGCCTGAACTGGTCTTCGAAATCGGATTTGAGGGCATTCAGGCCTCAAAGCGACACAAATGTGGCCTTGCCGTTCGTTTTCCCAGGATCCTTCGTTGGCGGAGTGACCGTATAGCCGACAGCGCCAACACCATCGAGGATGCTCAAACGCTTTGCGATCAATTGGCAAAACGAACGCTGTCAACGTGAATCCGATATCTCAAGACCAATGCGATCGCACTGAGGGCGAAGCAGATCTGAACCAGAAGCTCTCGCCGATCCTTGACTGGTTTGAACATCAGGGATGGTCGCCGCTTGCATTCCAGAAGAGCACTTGGGAGGCACACCTTCAGGGATTCAGTGGTCTGATTCAGGTCCCAACCGGTTCAGGAAAAACCTACGCCGCAGTGATGGGGTCAATCGCACGCATGCTGGATACCCCCAGTGAGCATGAGGGCATCCGCTTGCTTTACATCACTCCACTCAGAGCGCTGAGCCGTGACCTGGCAGTGGCACTCAATCAACCGATTGATGCCATGGGTTGGCCCATACGGGTCGGGATTCGAAACGGAGATACCACCACAGCTGAACGCAGCCGTCAAACCAAAACACCACCCGAAATTCTGATCACAACGCCGGAATCACTTTGCGTTCTGCTGGCAAGTCGTCATTGCGAAGCAGTCTTCAAGACGCTCGAAACAGTGATCCTTGATGAATGGCATGAGCTGATCGGAAGCAAACGTGGCATCCAAGCAGAGCTCGCTCTCAGCTGGTTAAGGCAACAGCGACCACAACTACAGACATGGGCGATCAGCGCCACGATCGGAAATCTTGCGGAGTCCGCTCGGCATGCCCTTGGCGAGGGGTGTGAGCCATGCCTGATCACCGGAGCTCCCAAGCGAGGGCTTGATGTCACGAGCATCCTTCCCGACAGTATTGATGGATTCCCCTGGGGTGGTCACCTCGGACTAAGGCGATATGAAGATCTGATCGGACAACTCGAACCCTGCACCAGCACGTTGCTGTTCACCAATACACGCAATCAGGCTGAACGCTGGTTTCAGTGTCTGCGCTACGCCTGCCCTGAAATGGAGGGTCTACTAGGGCTACATCACAGCGCTTTAGATCGCAGCGAACGGGAGGCAATCGAGGCTGCCGTCAAAGCGGGTTCGATGCTCTGGGTGGTCTGCACAAGTTCCCTGGATCTGGGAGTGGACTTCCAACCCGTGGAGCGGGTTGTTCAGATCGGATCTCCGAAAAATCTGGCGCGCCTGCTGCAACGAGCTGGCCGTTCAGCACACCTACCAGGCGGAACCTCGCAGGTGTTGTTCATGCCGACCAATGCTCTTGAACTGCTGGAACTCAGTGCCGTTCGCCGAGGATTGGAGAACGGCATGGTTGAGGAGCGACGCCCACCCAAACAACCACTGGACGTGCTGTTGCAACATCTGACGACACTGGCGTGCGGGCCTGGTTTCAAGCCAGCTGAAACGCTGGAGGCCATCCGGAGCACAAGCTCATACAGAACACTCAATCAGGCTGAGTGGGATTGGTGTTTGCGTTTTCTTGAACAAGGCGGTGAGTGCCTAGGTGCCTATCCCCGCTACCGAAAACTCCACACAACAGAAGACGGTCGTTTTGTGGTTCGAGACAACGCCATTGCAAGACTGCACCGTCTGAACATTGGCACGATCACGTCAGCTCCAGCTGTCCGGGTGCGCTTTGTGCGGGGATCTGTGCTCGGACACGTGGAAGAAACGTTCATCAGCCAGCTGAAACCAAAGGATGTGTTCTTTTTTTCAGGACGCCAACTGGAATTCGTGAGGCTTCGGGACATGACGGCCTACGTCAAGACCACAACCAGGAAAAGCACAGCAGTGCCTGCCTGGGCTGGAGGTCAGATGTCACTGTCCGATCTGCTGACCCACCACCTCAGGGAAGAAGTTGCACGCGCAGGCCGAGGAGAACTGAACACCCCTGAACTGAAAGCACTGGAACCACTCTTTGAACGTCAGATGGACCTGTCGACCTTGCCATCCAGAACACAATTTCTGATTGAAACCTGTCGGACACGCGAGGGCATGCATCTTTACGCGTATCCGTTTGAAGGTCGCTTTGTGCATGAGGGTCTGGGTTTCCTATGGGCCACACGACTCACAAGACACCATCGAGGCACCATCACGGTTTCAGTTAACGACTATGGGTTTGAACTGCTGGCGCCAAAGGGGTACCCCATGGATGACCTTCTGGAGCAACATCTGGATGATCTTCTGGATGACAGCAGTCTGGAAAAAGATCTCGAGCAGGCTCTCAATCTCTCTGAACTCTGTCGACGACGATTCCGAAGTATCGCCCAGGTTGCTGGCCTACTGGTTCAGGGATTCCCAGGAAAGAACAAAAGTGCTGGACAGCTGCAGATCAGTGGTTCATTGCTGTGGGAGGTGTTCAAAAAACATGAACCAGGCAATCTTTTGCTGCGACAAGCGCAACAAGAAGTACTGCAGGAGCAACTTGAACTGCCGCGGCTACGCAGTGCACTGAAAAGAATGCAGAGTGGAGAAACACTGCACTGCCCAACGCCACGACCAACACCACTGGCATTTCCACTCCTGGTGGAGAGACTGCGTTCTCAATTAAGCAATGAGACCGTCCTGGAGCGGCTTCAGCGCATGAAAGACGCAGCCATCCGCACTGAACAGTAGGGGCATTCGAGATCAATGAATCTCTTCGCCCATGCACAGCATCAAAGACAAAGCACTCATCCGCCTTGGGCTGGCCGCCATCGCTGCTGAGCAACAGGTGGGCAAGTGAGCGACTGCCATTCAGAAGACGGGCGGATCGTTTATCCGTGGGTGCTGAAGGATGTTGAACAGCAGTGAAATGAATTCTTCAGCAAGAAATTCAACTGGCCGGTGTTCACACTCGGCAAGTCCTGCTCATCCAGAAAGGCGGCTTATCGCCTGCCGGTGATCCTCCACAAAAACGCACGGTGGATGGAGTGTTCATCCCACACCGGCATTGACCCGATCTTTGATCAATGACGGAGCTACATGATCGTGTCCAGCACCTACCAGGAAAAACACGACACTGAACAGGCTGCTGCTGTTTCGCCATCGTTGATTGATGCCAAATAAAGACAGGCCGCTTGTTGAGAGGCACGCACCGAAGAAGGGTATTGGGTGCCAACACCAATCCAACTGCTCATGCGCAGTGGGTTGAGGTGGAGACGAGATGACTACGTGGTGGTGGAAAAGCAATGGTGAGGCAAATGCTCAGGAACAAAGCGATCGAGGCATGGGAAACGATGCAAAAATCAGCTGGCTGGAAGAGGTGTCAGCCGAAATGGCGAGGGGTCACTTCAAACTGGAAGGGACAAAGTGAACAACAGGACAACCCTCGACATGTCGAAACGCCTCAGTGCAGCACTTGTTATCGGACTTCTCCTGACCACCGTTGTATGGATTGGCATTCAGCAAGGGAAGCGCCGACCCCCATCAAGACTGCTGGCACCCACACAACGAAACGTCAGGTGACGCGCCCTAAGTGGTGATCAGCAGCCTCCTGTCAGCTTGCAATTTGGGATGTAATGATCAAAAAGAGGGTCCTGATATTCGCTGAGTGGATGAAAGCGTCCTGCAAGACAAACCGCTGAGCCGCTCTTTGGCATCAGCCCGTCGACACTCAAATGACGCTGATGGTTATAAGTCTTGGCTTGCAATCGAGATTGAAGAGCTACGAAAGGGAAAGCAGGTGGCGGTGAGTGGTCGCTATCGGTCTCCCGACAAAAAACCTCACACCAATCACGCCCCGCCAAGTGTTTTTTTTGCTGTCCTAGAGCAATGGCGGCACAGGTTCCTGGTGGGCCAAGCCCAGTCAGGCAATTTGTTCCTAGCCATTCACTAGAAACTCACCAGAACTTCCAGGGGTCTGCACCAGAGCTGTGCAGTGGGGTTCACCAGAAGGGCTGTGATCTTGAAGGAGTCGAGGGGCACCCACCCCCCCCCA
>QCUI01000050.1 GCA_003210775.1 Synechococcus sp. AG-679-A04 | reverse complement strand
ATGGTGCCGCAGAGACGGTCTTCGGTCGCGCCTAGCGGAAGATCAACCATGGGCACTTGACGATCCTCTGTCGCGAGAGTCTCCCCATGCTCGAGGCGCTGACGTACGTCGCTGCTCTGCAGATCAGGATCGGTTGGTGAGCTGTTGTAAGGGTCTCCGGCAACAACCTCAATGCCAGGGAGTAGATCCGCCAGCGCCCTGATCGTGGTTGATTTTCCTGTGCCTCTGTCTCCCATAATCATCACTCCGCCAATGCGGGGATCGATCACGTTGAGCAGCAGAGCAAGTTTCATCTCCTCCTGACCGATCACGGCAGTGAAGGGAAAAACTCTGCGCTTGCGCGGTGAACTCACTGACGGTCGACTGATGCTCCTGTGGATTGTTTCACAGGTAGGAGAGACAGCACTTGAGGAGGGGTGGCATCCGCTGGATACACCAGTCGTACACGCACCAAACGTTGTTCCCCAGGAGCGAGCGTGATTTGCCCAAGTAGGGGGCCCTCCTGACCCCGTCGGAGCACCAGGTGAAAACGTCGTCGTCCACTGGGACGCCCTTGCGCTCCATCCAACCCGCTCACCTCGATCGGTCCACGGAACATCACTGGACCGCTGTGACGACTGCTGAACGCCAGCTGGCTCTTGCCGCTTTTGTTCTTGTCAGGAGATTCCAGGGTGATCGCCACTGTTCGCTGCTGTGATCCCTGATTGCGTAGGGGCAGCGTCAGGTCGTATTCAACGCCATAGTTCCCGTGTGCGGCCCAGGCGGTGCCTGCATCAAATGCCTTCAGCTCTGCTGTCTGGATCTGTCCTGTCTGCAGCTCAGCGCGTTCCAGACTGCTGATCGGCCAAGAGACGGGCACATCCTCAATGTTCAGGTGGCTGGAACCTGGATCGGTCAGGGTTGCCCTCCAGGTGCTGCCGATCTGAATACCGCTGACGCGTGAGTAGATGATCCTGCCGCGGGCACCGCGCGGAGTTGGTTGGTGCTCTTTGGGACTCTGCCGCCCCTGACTCAGTAGCGTCCTCCACTTGTCTGGGCCTGGAACCTTGTCACCGCTTCCATAGGCGGCCAGGGTGGCGACATGGACCGGACCCGTGCTCTGCAGTCGCAACTGCAGGTTGCGACCGTTAAGAAGTGGATCTAGGCCGGCGACCGGGATTGGCAGCACCACCAGGGGGCTGACCGATCCAGGTGCAATGTGCCATTCCTGCTTCAGTTCACTCGCGATATCCCCCCGAAGCAGGTCGCCTGCCACCCTGCTGCCGGGACCGGATGCAATGACTGTGCCTGATTCAGCCATCAATGCTGGCAACGGCAGAAATGGTGAGGCGGTTTGGCCTTTCAGGGTTGCCTGTGAGAGGGAGGTGCTGCCACCCAGAAGTTGCAGAGTCACCGGAGCGTCTCCAGCTGGCTCGGCCACAACAGCAAGCCAGAGAGTGGAATCGAGCTGATCGGGCTGGCCGGCGTAAACGTGATGGCTGAACAGATCGAAGCGACCGTTCAGCGCGATATTCAGACCCGGCGCCTGAGGAAAGGTCGAGACAAGGATGCCTTCCCCGGTGATCAGTTCCGGGTTGTTGTCATTCACCATCAGCACGTCATCCAGCTCGCCTGAAAGTGCACGCACCTGGCTTTGGCGTGTCAGGGTTTGATCAGCCGCTTTCTGCTGGTCCGCAGCAAGTTGTGGAGATACAAACACCGTTGCCATGGACGCTGTGGTCACGCTCAGAGCGGTCACGGTCAGAGCGGCCATGGCCTGCAGGCGGTGGAGATGGCGGTGGAGAGGTGTCATGGGTCGATGCTGGCGGCACCTGCGGTGGAACGGGCAACGGCGGGTTTGGGTTTGAGAACCGGAGCCATCGCCGCTGCCAGCTTGCGAATCAGCTCCGTCGACCGTGGGTCATTGAACGGTCCTTTCACGAGGAAGGCAGCAACGGCTCTGCTGCCATCAGGCAACTCAATCAAGCCGGCATCGGCGTAAGCGATACCGATGTCGCCGGTTTTATTGAACACTTTGTAGCCCTTCACCATCAGGCTTTCGTCCGGCTCTCCCTGGCGCCCGCCTAGACCACGCATCAGCCCGCGTGGAAGAAGGGTATTGGTGATCGAAGTGCCCAATACGTCACGAAACAGATCACGGCTGCGGATGGAGAGCGCTTCACCGGTGTCAACCAGCGCAATTGATCGAGCCAGGTCCCTGGCGCTGGTGCTGTTGGTGCCCTTGAGATCTGGGAGCCAATTATTCACCTTTGTGGCGCTCAGCCCCAGAGCATTGAAACGGGCATTCAGTGTCTCGCGACCTCCTAGGCGTTCGATCAGAAGGTTGGTGGCGGTGTTGTCGCTCACCCGGATCATTTCAGTGGCGACTTCATGGGTTGGGAACCGCGTGCCGAGCGGTTTGGAGGCCATCCAGCCGGCTCCGCCACCCACCACGGTTTGACTGAGCTGCAGAGGCTCGTTCCAGCTCAAGCGACCCGCATCAAGTTCTTCAAGGGTGACGAGCAGGATCGGCGTTTTGATGGAGCTGGCGGCCGGTAGCGCAGTATCAGGCTCCAGCTGCGCGTAGCGCCCGTCATCTAGCACGAGCATGAAGGCGCTCACGTCCAGATCGGGCTGTTCTGCTGCCAGTGCTTGCCAGCGCTCACTCAGCGGCTTGAGTTCATTGCGGGTCTCGAAGCGACCAAGGGATTCGGTGCGATTGAGGGAAGTCGATCCGCTGGTGTCGGCAGCCGTTCCAGGCTGGTCTTTGCGTTCTGGGCTCTGCTCGGACAACGGCAGCCACGTAGGCAGTGCGAGATCTCCTGTCTCAACTGCTGGGCCAGCCAGTTTCAGCAAGGAGCCAGTTATCACGCCAAGGCCGACGCCCATCAGAGCAAGTCGCAGCACGAGCCGCAGAGGACTTCCCCAGCCAGGGTTTTGGCGTCTGGATCGACTGGAGGCCAAGGAACTGCGCGAGAAAACCAGAGATTACGGGCGGTGGCAACGAATCGCCCAACGAAGTTGTCGGACCATGCCGCGCAGCAGCGCCAATTCTTCTGGACGGACCAGAGCTCGTTGAAGCAGACCCTTGACCTTGGCCATTCGTGCCCTTGCGGTGTGCTGCAGCAGGAAACCCGCCTCCAGAAGCAAATCCTCCGCGTCATTGAGGCAGTCGATCAGCTTTGTTGGTTCGGCTGTTTCCCCATCCTGAAGTGCTGCGTTCAGCTGGCCTGAGGGTTGCCGGCGAACCCTCTCCAGCTCGTGCAACATCACGGCAACTGCATGGGACAAATTCAGGGATGGATAGGCCTCCGTGGAATGAAGCCTTACAACGCGTTGACTGAGCAGCAGCTCTTCATTGCTGAGTCCGCTGTCCTCTCTGCCGAAGACCAGTGCGACCTGCGCAGCTGATTCAAGTCCCTGATGCACCCAGGGCATGACCTGTTCGGGAGCCTGAAGAGGAATCTCCCCGTGGTCGATCCGTCCGCAGCTGGCCACAACGCGCTGGCAATCGGTCAGTGCGTCGAACAGGCTGGGGAAGTGACGTGCACGGCTCAAGACTTGGCCACCATGCACGGCCATGCGTTGGGCTTCTAGATCACCCGGATCACACCGAGGAGCGACCAGCCTCAGATCTTCGACGCCGAAATTCGCGCAGAGCCGAGCCACGCTTCCAAGGTTGAGCGGACCAGCAGGTTCCACCAAAACCACGGCGAGACTCACGATGGCATCAGTTCAGGGTGTGCAGATAGCTCAGCAGGTCAGCCATGCCTTCCGGTTTGATCTCAAAGCGTGGCATTGGCGGTGTTTCTCCGCTCACGATCTGGTGAATGATTGAACGGTCCGGTCGTCGCTCGCTCAAGGCCCGAAGGCTTGGACCCACCAGTCCCTGTCCTGCGATGCCATGACAGCCAGCGCAGTTGATCCGGAACAATTGCGCCCCATGCTGAACATTGCCATTCAATGCCAGCGCAGACCTGCTGTAGGGATCGAGACGGGTGCTGACATAGAACCAGGCCCCGACGGCCACCGCTGTGATGACAGCCATGACGATCAGCGCAGTCACCAAACCACGGCGTCGTTCCGACGTTGCAGCAGTTGATGACGGTGTCGTCACAGTTGTGTCATGTGCATGGAACAATTGTGGTCAATCCTTCCACTCAGCGCGACGCCATGATCGAACCTCTGCTTTGTGGCATCGTTCTTGGACTGATTCCGGTCACACTTCTGGGATTGTTTGTCGCAGCGTGGAATCAGTATCGCCGCGGCAGTGCTCTGGGGGGTTGAGAATCAGCAGACTGCTTCCTCCGTAATGACGTCTGTCGACTTCTTTCCAACCCGAGGGAACTTCGATGGCCTCTTTTGTGGCGTGTTCACAGATCACAAGACCGTGTGGTTGCACCCAACATCCGCGATCGAGCATTTCGAGCGCTGGACGGTAGATCCCTGAGGCATAGGGCGGATCGAAATAAACGATGGAGAATTTGCGTTCGCTTTCAAGGCAACCCTCCTTCAGGAAGTAGATCAAATCTTTCTTGATCACTCTCACCGTTGCATCGCAGGCATCGTTAGACACCACCAGTTCCAGATTGTCTCGACAGATCGCTGCAGTCCGCGCATCTTTCTCGACAGCAACCACGTGGGAGGCACCTCGGATCAATGCCTCACAGCTCATGACTCCGCTGCCGCTGCAGAGGTCCAGCCAGCAGCAGCCTTTGATCTCAGAACTCAACATGTTCATCAGGGCCTCACGCACGCGAGACGGGGTTGGCCGGGTGCCCTGACCCTGAGGGCTACGAAGTCGTCTCCCACCAATCAATCGCAGCTGTGCACCTTTCACCTGAGCAGCTGAGCGCCGGACTGAAGCCATCCGACCCAACGCTTCAATAATTGAGCGCCGGCTTTCGCGGATTTTTCAGGGTGAAATTGGCAGGCTCCAGTGCGGTGCTTCCAGACCATCGCCGTGGCTTCCTCTTGTCCAAAGGACACTGTGGCGGCCAGATCTGAGGGCTTGTTGGGAACCGCTGCATAGGAGTGCACGAAATACACCCAGGGTTGCGCGTCGCCCTCTTGCAGAAGCGGACAGGGCTGTTGGGGTTTCAGTTGACCCCAGCCCATATGTGGAATCCGTTCGCCCTGTTGGTGAGGTAGACGTTGAACGTCCCCTTTGAAGAGTCCCAGACCTTCGGTTTTGCCTTCATCGCTGCGTTCGAACAGCAACTGCAGTCCCAGGCAGATCCCGAGTAGAGGGCGTCTGTTGTCGTGCCAGCTGCGCAGATGTTGCACGAGTCCAGACGAATGAAGTTTTTCCATTGCCGGATCGAAAGATCCGACTCCCGGAAGAATCAGTGCATCGCAGGGCTCAAGATCCGCAGGATTGCGGACCTGAACCAAAGGCTGGCCCAATCGCTTGAAACTCGTCTGGACGGAATGGAGATTGCCCATCCCATAGTCAATTAAACCGATCTTTTGGATCGGTTTAATTGAGTCCTCAGGGAAGTGGTCTGCTGACGAGGTCAGTGGTGGCCTCAGAGGTACTTGGCGATCGTGCCAGAGAGAGTTGCCTTGGGGACGGCTCCAACCACAGTGTCGACTTTCTGGCCGCCTTTGAACACCATCAGAGTCGGGATGCTGCGAATGCCGAACTGGCTGGCCACGTTGGGATTTTCATCGGTGTTGAGCTTGAACACCTTGATTTTTCCTTCGAACTCCTTGGCGATTTCATCAACAATGGGAGCCACCATGCGACAGGGACCACACCAGGGGGCCCAGAAATCGACCAGCACGGGGACGTCGCTCTGAAGGACGTCCTGTTCGAAGGAGGCGTCGGTGACAGCGGCAGCGCTGGACATTCAGGATCGGTCGAGTTGGGCGAAATTTAGCAACCGTTTCTGAGGTTGCTGCTCAATCACCCAGGTCTTCGCCTGAACTGTGATGGATGACTTAAAGACAGAAAGCCCGAACTCGTCGGGCCAGGGGGTGTGAGGAGTGTGTGAGCCAAGGCTCGCACAGGCTGATTTTACCCACGCTTCAGCAGCACCATCCTTGTCTGGTTGCCAGAACCTCGACTATTTGCCCATGCCGAGATGCTGGGCTTTCTGGTACACCTTTCCCTCGGTGAGCAGCGATGGAGCTACCACCACTTCCACCTGCTGCATCTCATTGATTGTGCGTGCTCCAAGGGTTCCCATGGAGGTTTTCAGGCAACCCAGGAGGTTGTGGGTTCCGTCATCAAGCTTGGCTGGTCCACGAAGGATGCGTTCCAGACTTCCCGTGCTGCCGACGTTGATACGGGTACCGCGGGGTAGAACCGGACTTGGTGTGGCCATGCCCCAGTGAAAGCCTCGGCCGGGTGCTTCCTCTGCGCGAGCAATCGGCGAGCCGATCATCACGGCATCAGCTCCACAAGCGATGCATTTGCAGATGTCACCTCCGGTCACAATGCCGCCGTCGGCAACGATGGGAACGTATCGATTGCTTTCCTTCTGGTAGTCCTCTCGGGCCGCAGCGCAGTCCGAAACAGCTGTGGCCTGAGGAATGCCAACGCCCAGTACCCCTCTGGAGGTACAGGCCGCTCCAGGGCCGATTCCCACCATCACGGCAGCTGCTCCGGCTCGCATCAGCTGAAGAGCCACGTCGTAGGTGACGCAATTGCCAATCACAACTGGAACCCCCATCTCCCGACAGAGGGTTTCAAGGTCGAGTGTCTCTTGCCCCTCTGGACCGACGTGATTTGTCGACACCACTGTGGCCTGAACAAAAAACAGATCGGCACCTGCCTCTGCGATCGCCTTGCCGAAGCGCAGAGCCGCGACCGGGGTTCCGCTGACAGCGGCAATACCCCCCTGAGCCTTGATGTCCTGAATGCGCTTGCGGATTAGGGACTCCTGCACCGGCTGGCTGTAGATCTCCTGCATTAAGGGAACGAACTCGTCCTTGCCGACCGATGCAATGCGGTCGAGAACGCTATTCGGATCTTCGTAACGGGTCTGGACTCCCTCAAGGTTGAGCACTCCGAGTGCTCCCAGCCTGGACAGGTTGACGGCCATTCCCACATCCACGACACCATCCATGGCGCTGGCGATGATTGGAATCTCGCGCTCGATGCCTCCAATCGACCAGCTGGTGTCTGTCACCTCTGGATCCACGGTTTTGCCGCCGGGCACCAGTGCGATTTCATCGATGCCATAGGCCCGGCGTACAACCTTGGAGCGTCCGAGCTGAATGTCCACCGCAGGAGCTAACAGAGTTGGATCAAGCTACCAATCGGTGCCTCGCGAGTGGTGACGATTCGGGTTAGGACTTTGAGCTTCCGCGCAAGCTGCGCCAAAGATCGTTCGCGTTGCCTGAAATCTTTTTCCGCTCATCTGCACGAATCAAGCGTGTGGCTGCAAACCAGATTGCATAAAAAGCACCGACCAGCTGAAAGGTCCTGGGAGCCAGTGGAACCGTGGCGATGGCATCAAGGATTCCTCCATAGATCCGCATCGTCAGAATGACGACAATGAGTCCGCCAAGCAGAAACAGAGGCTGGCGGAGGCTCTGCCACTGATCTTGAAGATTGTTCTGCTCAAAGAACTGTTTGATTCTGTTGGAGAGCAGGTCCCATTCACCACCTTCCGCTTCGCTGCTGTCAGCAGATGCCTGAGCGGGAACGCTGACGCGCTCTGCGATCGAAGGTGAGGTTGTCGCTGCAACGGGTTGTGCAGCTGGTTCAGCAGGTGTGGGAGTGCTAACGGAGTCTGCAGTCGCTGCGGTTTGCTCCGCCTCTGCTTGGGGGGCAGTGATGTCGCCCTGTGCCGGAACATCCTGATTGATGGATTCGGCAGGAGCCTGGGTTTCGGAGGGCTTGTCTGACGACATCAACTTCAGTCCAAGTGGCGACGCCAAAGCGTAAGGGCCTGATCCGTGATTGATCCAACACAGACAGCAAAAGGTGACGCGCCTGGTGTCATCCGATTAGGCATCCGCGATAAAGTGTGAGGGATCTAAAGGTCTTATATGGCGGATTCAGTGGGGCCCGGCAGCGGCGGTCCCGGCGATTCCGACGATCGGATCATCCAGACCGACCTGCGAAACGAGATGTCGCGCTCGTATCTCGAGTACGCGATGAGCGTGATCGTCGGCAGAGCCCTGCCTGACGCTCGTGATGGTCTCAAACCCGTTCATCGCAGGATTCTCTATGCGATGTATGAGCTGGGTCTCACTAGTGACCGCCCTTATCGCAAGTGCGCGCGTGTGGTGGGTGAAGTGCTCGGTAAGTACCACCCCCATGGAGATACAGCCGTCTACGACGCGCTGGTGCGGATGGCCCAGAGTTTCTCCATGTCGATGCCCCTGATCGACGGGCATGGCAATTTCGGCTCGGTGGACAACGATCCACCGGCTGCAATGCGATACACCGAATCGCGGCTGCAGGCCCTCACAACCGACTCTCTCCTTGAAGACATCGAGTCGGAGACCGTCGATTTCAGTGACAATTTCGACGGCTCGCAGCAAGAGCCCACGGTTCTTCCATCACGGATTCCTCAGCTGTTGCTCAACGGCTCAGCAGGAATCGCCGTTGGCATGGCGACCAATATTCCTCCTCACAACCTGGGAGAGCTGATTGATGGTCTTCTGGCTCTGATTGAAAACCGCGACATCGGCGATCAGGAGTTAATGGCCCTGATCCCTGGCCCTGATTTTCCGACCGGAGGCCAGATCCTGGGTCGTACCGGAATCAAGGAGACCTATCTCAGTGGTCGTGGTTCGGTGACCATGCGCGGTGTTGCCGGCATCGAAACCCTCGAGATTCCAGGCCGTCCTGATCGAGATGCGGTGATCATCACCGAACTCCCTTATCAGACCAACAAAGCAGCGCTGATTGAGCGCATTGCCGAGATGGTTAATGACAAGAAGCTGGAGGGGATTTCAGATATTCGAGATGAAAGTGATCGCGACGGCATGCGCATCGTCGTGGAGCTTCGCCGCGATGCCTATCCCCAGGTGGTGCTGAACAATCTCTACAAGCTCACCCCACTGCAGAGCAATTTCAGTGCCTACATGCTGGCGCTTGTTAACGGTGAGCCGATTCTGCTCACGCTGCGCAAAATGCTTGATGTGTTTCTCGACTTCAGGGTCGAGACCATCGAGCGCCGCACGCGCTATCTGCTGCGCAAGGCTGAGGAACGCGATCACATCCTGCTTGGTCTGCTGCTTGCCCTCGACCAGCTCGATCCGATCATTGCCTTGATCAGGGCTGCCCCCGATACCGCCACAGCGCGTCAGCAGCTGCAGGACCGTCATGGCTTGAGCGAGGTTCAGGCAGACGCGATCCTGCAAATGCAGTTGCGGCGACTAACCGCCCTTGAAGCGGACAAGATTCGCTTAGAGCATGAGGATCTGGTTGCCAAGATCGCCGACTACAAGGACATTCTTGGTCGTCGGGAGCGGGTCTTCGGTCTGATCAAAGACGAACTCAATCAATTGAGGGATCGTCACGCCGTTCCACGTCGTACTGAGATCCTTGACCTCGGTGGCGGCCTCGAAGACATCGATTTGATCGCTAACGAGCGGTCGGTCGTACTGGTGACCGAAACCGGTTATCTCAAGCGGATGCCGGTGAGCGAGTTTGAAGCCACCAGTCGGGGCACGCGCGGTAAGGCCGGTACCAGAAGCCAGGGTGAAGATCCGGTCAAGCTGTTCATCGGCTGCAATGACCACGACACCTTGTTGCTGTTCAGTGACCGCGGAGTGTCGTACGCCCTGCCGGCGTATCGCGTGCCTCAGTGCAGCCGAACGGCCAAGGGAACACCCGTGGTGCAGTTGCTGCCCATTCCCAGGGAGGAGGCGATCACCTCGCTATTGGCGGTGTCTGAGTTCAACGACGAAACCGATCTGTTGATGTTGACCCAGGGGGGATTCATTAAACGAACTCGCCTGTCGGCGTTCAGCAATATTCGCTCCAATGGTCTGATTGCTATTGGACTTGAGGATGGTGATGCGCTCACATGGGTGCGGCTGTCCATTCCTGGTGACAGTGTTCTCATCGGCTCGAAGGCAGGAATGACGATTCATTTCCGCCTCAGCGACGATGAACTTCGCCCTCTGGGTCGCACCGCTCGTGGTGTTCGATCGATGAATCTGCGTGCAGGAGATGAACTGGTGAGCATGGATGTGCTGCCGGTGGAGCTTGCTGATCAGATCGCTGCCAGTGCTGACGACGGTGATGACGAAGGCACCCCTGCCAGTGAGGGGCCCTGGGTGCTGGTGGCCTCGGCAGCGGGTCTCGGCAAGAGAGTTCCGGTGACTCAATTCCGTCTGCAGAAGCGCGCTGGAATGGGGCTGAGGGCGATGAAATTCCGCACGGATTCAGATCAGCTGGTGGGTCTGAGCGTTCTTGGGGCCGGTGAGGAGTTACTGCTGGTGAGTGAAAAAGGAGTGATCGTCCGGACCAGTGCCGATGCCATTCCTCAGCAATCACGGGCAGCTACGGGCGTTCGTCTTCAGAAGCTCGACAAGGGTGATCACCTCCTCAAGGTGGTGCTGGTTCCCCCGGAAGCAGACACGCATGAGCTCGATGACGCTTCAGCCGACGCTGATTCCAGTGATGCTGTTGACGTCAACGCTGAGAGTGCGCCGGCGGACAGCTGACCTTGGCCAGCTGTGCAGACGTGCTGGTACTTGGGGGCGGTCCAGCCGCTCTCTGTATCGCCTCGGAGCTTCACCAGCGCGGAGTGGTCGTCGAAGGAATTGCTCCGGATCCTGTGGACGCAGCATGGCCTAACACCTATGGCATCTGGGTCGATGAACTGAAGGCCCTCGACCTTGAGCATCTGATTGAGCATCGCTGGAGCGACACGGTCAGTTACTTCGGTGCAGGTGGTTCAGAGGCCGCAGATCAACCGCTGGTTCACGGCATCGACTACGGCTTGTTTGACCGCGCCGCCCTTCAGAACCATTGGCTGCAAAGAGCTCTCGGGGTTGTCTGGCATCAGGACACTGCCGATCATTTGGAGGTAGGAGCCGACCACACCCTGGTGACCTGCGCCTCCGGAGAAGTGCGCAAGGCCAGGGCTGTCATTGATGCTTCCGGTGCCGGCAGTTCGCACATCCGCAGGCCTGATCAGGGCCCGGTTGCTGGACAGGCTGCCTATGGCGTCGTGGGGCGTTTCTCAGAGGCCCCCATCAGCAGCGGACGTTTCGTGTTGATGGATTACCGCTGCAATCATCTCAGTGAGATGCAGCGTTTGGAGCCTCCCACGTTCCTTTATGCGATGGATCTGGGCGATGGGGTGTTTTTCGTTGAAGAGACATCACTTGCATGGGCACCGGGGGTTCCCTACGACGTGCTCAAGCAACGGCTGCAGCAGCGCTTGGATCAGCGCGGCGTGCAGATCACCGAGGTGATCCACGAGGAGTTCTGCCTCTTCCCCATGAATCTGCCGCTGCCTGATCGCAGCCAGCCAGTGCTGGCTTTTGGTGGTGCGGCGAGCATGGTGCATCCCGCTTCCGGCTACATGGTGGGGGCGCTGCTGCGTCGTGGCTCTCGATTGGCAGATGCCCTGGCGGCCGCTCTGGCTGACCCGTCGCTCGGATCAGTCGATCTTGCCCGGCGCGGTTGGCAGGCGCTCTGGCCAATGGAGCTGGTGCTGCGCCATCAGCTTTATCAGTTTGGTCTGGGCCGGTTGATGGGATTCAACGAACAGCTGCTGCGCCGCCATTTCGCGACCTTTTTCTCGCTTCCGCGGGAGGATTGGTTCGGCTTTCTGACCAACACCCTGCCCCTGCCCCGGCTGATGGCGGTGATGTTGCGACTGTTTGCCCTTTCCCCATGGGAACTCAGGCGTGGGCTTGTGCTTGGAGCAGAGAAGCGGCAGGAGCCAGGCTTCAGGCGTTGAGGCTGCTCCAGTCAGCTGGCTGAATCAAGGGGAAGATGGCATCCTCCTCCTCCAGTTCCTGCAGCCATCCTTCAGGCAGTGGCTCGTGTTGCTCGATCGCGTCGATCAATCGCCAAAAGCGTTCTAGGTGACGATCGATGCGTTCCCTGGCGAGTTCCGTTGTGGTGCCCGCTCTGAGAATGAAACTCCAGTCCGATGACTGGGCTAGCAGCAGTTCCCGCCCGGCCTGATGCAACAGACGAAGATCCAGTTCGCTACCCACACCTCGGCTGCAGCGTTCCACCATGGCTCGCCCTGCACGGCTCCATTCAGGAATGATCCAGGCGTTGGTTTCGTTGAGCCAGTAATCGTGAAACCCACCCCTGCCCCAACTAGAAGGGCAGGGATTGCAGATCTGAAGATTGGGTTGATCGTTCAGTACGCCACGCAGGCTGGTGAATCGGATGTTCTGCTTTGGCGCTTGGCGGAACAGTTCGGCCAGAAATCCTGGACCTTCAAACCACCAGTGGCCAAAGAGCTCAGCATCAAAAGGTGCAACGAGCAGAGGTTCAATGGCCATGCCCTCGCTAAGCCGATCGAGCTGCTGCCGTCTGCCTTCCAGGAAATGCCGGGCATGGTCACAGGTGCGTGCGATGGCTCGGTCGGGCTGATAGGGCTGCTTTCCATCCAGACCACCGGCCGGATTGCTGACCCGGTGAAGCTTCAGTCCCAGCGGACGCTTGGTGGGCAGCCCCATGGCCTCGATCTGTTCAGCTGGTAGATCCCAGCCAAGATCTCGGTGAAACTCGCGATACCAGGGATCGCCTGGATAGCCATCCTTCGCTGACCAGACAGGCAGGGTGGCATCACTGTCGCGACCAAAGAAGGCGACTCCCTGACGGCTCACAATCGGTGCATAAACCCCATAGCGCGGTCTGGGTTCGGCATGCAGAAGTCCGTGACCATCGAGGACGGCGTAGCGCAGTCCTGCATCGCGCATCCAGCGATCCAGGCCTTCGTAGTACGCACATTCGGGAAGCCAGATGCCCAGAGGCCTCTCTCCCAGCAATCTGTGGTGCTCTCTGACGGCAGTTCGCAACTGAGCACGCACGACCTCCGGGTGCTCTCTCAACAGAGGTAGATACCCATGGGTTGCCCCACAAGTGAGCAGGTCGAGAACGCCCTGGCGCTGGAGTGCTGCGAACCGTGGAATCAGGTTGCCGTCACTGCGTTTCCATGCAGTGAGGTGGCGTTGGAAGCTGCTGGCCAAATGCTCCGCTGCCGATTGCCGGTCAGCCGGGGCATGGAGCAACAGCTCGAGTCTCGCTCGGATCCAGGCGGGAAAACGCTGTCTGAGCGTGGCATCTGCCATCAGTGACAGCAGGGTGGGTGACAGCCCCATGGTCAGCTGTGGGCTCTGCCCCGGATCGGCAGCAGCTCGCTCCAGCGTCTCCAGGAGGGGTAGATAGCACTCAATCAGAGCCTGGAAGAACCAGTCCTCTTCAAGCGATTGAGCTTCCGCGCCGCGGACGAACGGCAGATGGGCGTGCAGAACAAGAGCCAGTGCCCCATTGGCCACTTTTTTGTCCCATCAACCGTGTGAATGTACCGGGATTCCGAGCGGGATCTACAGGATTGGCCCTGGCTTACACGCTTAGAGTGCCTTTACCCATAGTCATTCCGACTAAATCGCGTCGAGGCTTTTGCCATGGCCCACGACCCAGGCCGCGTTCTGATCTTCGACACCACCCTCAGGGATGGTGAACAATCTCCGGGGGCCAGTCTCAACCTTGAGGAGAAACTGGCGATCGCGCAGCAACTGGCAAGACTGGGCGTGGATGTGATCGAGGCGGGTTTCCCCTTCGCCAGTCCAGGGGACTTTGCCGCTGTCCAGCGCATCGCCCAGCAGGTCGGGGGAGAAAATGGCCCAGTGATCTGTGGGCTGTCGCGGGCGTCGAGAGGCGACATCAAAGCCTGCGCGGAAGCGGTGGCTCCAGCCCCGCGTAAACGGATTCATACGTTCATCGCAACCAGCGATATTCACCTCGAGTACAAACTGCGCAAAAGCCGTAAAGAGGTGCTGGCCATCGTTCCCGACATGGTGGCGTATGCCCATTCTCTGGTCGATGATGTCGAGTTCTCCTGCGAAGACGCTGGACGCAGCGACCCAGAATTTCTTTACGAAGTCATTGAGGCTGCGATTGCTGCTGGCGCCACCACCATCAACATTCCTGACACGGTCGGTTACACCACACCCACTGAGTTTGGTGAGCTGATCGCGGGAATTGATCGCCATGTTCCCAACATCGGCGATGCGGTGTTGTCTGTTCATGGACACAACGATCTCGGTCTTGCTGTCGCCAACTTCCTGGAGGCTGTCAAGAACGGTGCGCGACAGCTCGAATGCACGATCAACGGCATTGGTGAGCGAGCTGGTAATGCTGCCCTTGAGGAACTGGTGATGGCGTTGCATGTGCGCCGCCGCTATTTCAATCCCTTTTTGGGTCGTGATGCTGATTCGCCGACTCCACTCACGGCGGTGCGCACTGAGGAGATCACCAAAACCTCCCGCCTGGTTTCCAACCTCACCGGCATGGTGGTGCAGCCCAACAAGGCGATCGTGGGCGCCAACGCTTTTGCCCATGAATCGGGGATCCATCAGGACGGTGTCCTCAAGAACCGACTGACCTATGAAATCGTCGACGCCCGCACAGTGGGACTCAGTGATAACCGCATTTCCCTTGGCAAGCTCAGTGGTCGCAGTGCCGTGCGTGCACGTCTGGAGGAGCTGGGCTACGACCTCAGTCGCGAGGATCTCGATGATGCATTCGCTCGTTTCAAGGACCTTGCCGATCGCAAGCGTGAAATCACCGATCGTGACCTTGAAGCCATCGTCAGTGAGCAGGTTCAGCAGCCGGAGGCCCGCTATCAGCTGAAGCTGGTGCAGGTGAGTTGTGGCAGCAGCCTCAACCCAACCGCCACGGTCACCCTGGCGGATGAGGATGGCAAGGAGCAGACCATGGCATCCATTGGCACCGGTCCAGTGGATGCCGTTTGTCAAGCACTCAATGGTCTGGCTGGGGTTCCCAATGAACTGGTTGAGTTCTCAGTGAAATCTGTGACTGAGGGCATTGATGCCATCGGTGAGGTGACCATCAGACTGCGGCGCGACGGTGAGTTGTATTCAGGCCATTCCGCCGATACGGATGTGGTTGTGGCTGCGGCTCAGGCCTTCGTCAATGCTTTGAACCGACTGGTGGCTGGGTCTGCGCAACCGGCTTTGCATCCCCAGAGGGATACCGCACCCCTTGATGCCCGCCCCACCCTCTGAATTGATGCCGTCCTCCGTCATTCGAGACCCAGCTGGAAAAGCTGGGCTTCGTTCCGGGGCGTTAGTCCAGCTTCTGATGCTGATTCTGCTGGCACTATTGGTGCTCGTTCCCCTTCTGTGGCTGGTCAGTACGTCTCTTAAAGGTCCTGCAGAGGACATCTTCACGAGTCCGCCGGCTTTGCTGCCCTTGCAACCCAGTCTTGATGCCTATGGACGGCTGTTTCGAGACAACCCTCTGGGGCGCTACCTCTTCAACAGCTCAGTGGTCAGCCTGTTGGCCGTGGTGGCCAATCTGCTGTTCTGTTCCCTTGCTGCCTACCCTTTAGCGCGCATGCGCTTCGCAGGGCGTGGCTTGGTTCTGGGCCTGGTGGTCGCCACTATCCTCATTCCGTTTCAGGTGGTGATGATTCCTCTGTATCTCCTGATGGTGCAGTTGGGTCTGCGCAACACCCTGATGGCTCTTGTGATTCCACAGGCAGCAACAGCCTTCGGCTTGTATCTGCTTCGTCAGAGCTTTCTTGGTGTTCCTGCAGAGCTGGAGGAGGCCGCCCGAATGGATGGCTGCAGCAAGCTCGGTGAGTGGTGGAACGTCATGATTCCAGCCGCGCGAGCTGATCTGATCACTCTGGCCATGTTTGTGTTCATCGGCACCTGGAGCGATTTCCTCTGGCCACTGGTGATCCTGGATGACCCTCAGTTGTTCACGCTGCCGCTGGGTCTGCAGCAGCTGGCCAGCAGTTTTTCCCTGGATTGGAGAATCGTGGCCGCCGGTTCTGTGGTTTCAATTCTTCCAGTGCTGCTGCTGTTCATCCTTCTGCAGCGCTTCATTCTCCCCAGTGCCAGTGGAGATGCCGTCAAGGGCTGATCATTGGCTGTTGAGATGTCTGCTGTTGAGATGAGGGCTGTTGAGAAGAAGGCATTCCTGGTGGTGCTGTTCGTTCAATGTCCCGGTCGTCCGGAGGATTGAGATCAAGATTGGATGGAAACGGTGTCTCGAGCCTGTTCCAGAGGGCCCGTTCCCGATCGCCGGAAGTGCGCTGCCAGCTTTCCAGATTGCTGATCTGCCTCTGCAGCGTTTGTTGTCGTGTCTGTAAAACCCCAAGCTGCTGTTCGATCAGTTCTTGGCTTCCTGACCTGTCACGCAGCTCGACACTGTTCAGTCTGTCGAGCTGCTTCACCAGATCCTGGATGGTGTGGCTTTGTTGTTGCAGAGACTGCCAGAGAACAATGAACAGAACCAGCAGGAATGGAAATCCAGCTGCGGGGATGACGATCCAGAGGCGATCACGCACTGCTCTCTGGGATGACTCAGTTGCAACCCTGAACTGAAATGCGATAGCTGAATCCTGTTGCGTTGGGATCGCTGCCTGTACCGATCTTGAAGTTCACCTGGTTGACCTGTTTGCCCTGGGGAGTTGTGAACGGTCCGAACTGCTTGCCTGTGCCGATTGGAGGAGTCATTGATTCCTTCACCACGCGCAGATTGCTTCCGTCAGTGAATTTCAGGAATGCTTCCACGGGATAGGTGCCGCTGGCTGTTGAGTCCGCTGTGAAGAAAAGCTTGAAACTGCTGTATGGAGCATTCACAGCAAAGTCCGTGTTCCAGTTGCTGCGGCCGATCAGCTTCTCTCTACTGACCCGTTTTTTAACGATATTGCTGCTGCCGTTTCCGCCGATCGGGGGGAGAAAGTTGCAACCAGCCTGGGCCGCTGATAAGCCTGCTTCAAGGCTGATAAGGCCAACGCTGAGGCCGAGCAGAGCAGTCGTGAAACGGGGAGTCCTCATGGTCTTCCAAAGTTCTTCGCGATGTCTAGCAATGGTCTGGTGGAATGGGGTTGTGATCACTGCACACTGCTGTTCATGTCTCTTCAGGATCTCGATGCTCTTCTCCAGCAACGCCGTGATGAGCAGGAACTGGCACAGCGCCTCTCGGAACCAGTGTCTGTTGAAACCTTGATCGAGCTCGGTCGTGAGCGCGGCCTCACGATCACTGAAGATGACGTTTTCAGCGCACAGTTAAGGGAAGATTCCGATGTTCCGTCCTCAGAATTGCAAAAGCGTATGGCTGAGGAATCCAGGCGCCTCAGGCATTTCATTCAGGGCTGACTAAAAATCAGATTTCATCGTGATACGTGCCCATAAGTTGATTGCGGGCAGTTCTGAATCATGGTGTTGAACACACTTGATTCCGCCTGGATCAAAAACGTCCTAGTTTTTTCAGCACACTCAAACCATCTTCACCACGTCGGGCGTTTGACCGAAGACTTCACCGATCCAGAGTGCGTGGGTGACTGCTCCTTCATGAGTATGAAATTCCCATGCTGATTCAGGACTGGAGCTGCGTTCAATTTCCTGGCTTTGGTCGTTGACACGCAGGTAATGACCGGTGCTCGCATAGCGCAGAACATACCTCTCAAGGAGTGATGATCTCATCATGAATCTCTGCGAGTCCTGAACTCTGCCTAGCCATCTTTGTGCAGCTGGTGACGATGACTTCAGCTTTTCGTGGGTTTTCCATTAACGGGCTGATTATCCATGTCCTGATAGCGGCTGCTCCGGATCCAGACCAGAGGCTGCTGCAAGGTGATTCGTAGTTGAAAGCCGCCGTTGCGGAACCAGCTTTCTTCGACTGGAGCGATCAGAGAGGCTTTGAGTTGCCAAGCCTGCTGAAGGTAAGTCTCAAGCAGGCTCTGCCCAGGGGGCTCGTCTCGCTGCCAGTGAAC
>QCUI01000049.1 GCA_003210775.1 Synechococcus sp. AG-679-A04 | reverse complement strand
CCTACGCGCTGTGACAGCGAAGAGCCTGACGTGTATCGATCAACACCAAATTCAGCAATTTGTGTAAGAACGCCTACCAAACTTGTTGACCATGCGCCCATCTCAGCAACGGCGCGAACGATAAAACTGCTTCAAAACGATGCCCCCGACCGGAAACCGATCGGGGGCTCTCGCCGGGTCCGCTCTGGCGCGGAACCGATTGATCACTCAAAGGAAGAGGCCGTCAGCCGGCATTCTCCGCGATCAGCAGACCCTGAATTAAAGAACTGGAACTCATGGACACCTCCTCCTGAAGGATTGTGAACGCCGGCGACGCATTCGAAATCAAGCGTCCCTCCGGAGAGCGAAACCCGAGATCACGTCACTGCATTCTGTACTTCAGGACCATACTCAGATTCATCGGCCTTGTGGAGTAGCCGTGGGTTCCACCCCCATGCCATCCAAGCTTCCCTGGCGGATCCTTTTCGCTCTCTGGATTGTCGCAGCAGTTCTTTCCGTTATGGGCCTGGGCGATGTGCCCTTGAGGGACTTTGATGAAGCCACCGTGGCGAGAGTGGCGCTCGAACTTCACCAAGGGCAAGGGGAAGCGGCTCTTTTGCCAACGCTCTGGGGGGATCCCTATCTCAATAAAGCGCCAGGACTGCATCTGATTATCTCAACGATGATCGGCATCAACCCATCTTCAGGACTGCCTGATGAATGGACGATCCGAATAGCGCCAGCACTGCTGTCCACACTCGTCATACCGCTGGGCGGACTACTGCAGTGGACGCTTCGACCTGGAGAGCGATCAAGCACCATTTGCACGAGCGCCATTTTGATGACGCTGCTGCCAGTCGCTCGCCATGGACGAATGGCCATGCTCGACGGCACTCAGCTCACCGTCATGGCGGTGCTTTGGCTGGGACTGATGCAACTGACCTCAACGCATCAGCCGCGTCGAGCAGGCCTGCTGACTGGATTGGCAGCAAGCGGGATGCTGCTGCTGAAAGCCCCCTTATTGGTCCCCGCCGCCGCCGCAGGAGCTGTGGCCATTGCCTGGGGAAAAGAATGGAGGACTTGGCAACTGCCACAAGCATGCTTTGGCATTGCATTGGGGTTGCTGCCAGGTCTTGCATGGCATGGATGGCATGCCCTGGTTCGCGGGCAGTCTGCACTGTGGCTCTGGGCGGGTGATGGCGCAGGACGCGTTCTTCTGGACGCCGGCGAGGGAAGTGACCTGGGCTGGCGAGTTCCGTTGATCGAAATGCTGGAAGGAGGCTGGCCATGGCTCGCTCTCTTTCCAATTGCGCTGCTCTGGGCCTGGCAGCTCAAAACCACACGCTGGGGACGATGGTGCCTGAGCCTTCTGGTCGTTCTGAGTGCATCGATCCTGCCTCTGCGCACTCAGCTGCCCTGGTACAGCCACCCTCTGTGGCTCCCGGTGGCCCTGCTCTGCGCTCCGCTGTTGGCCTGGATCGTGAACAGGAAGGCCTCGCCTGAAACGCCGCTGCTGATGCGAGGTCTGCTGAGCCAGGTTCCACGGTTCTGGGCTCTGATCGGGCTCATTCTTCTAATCCTTCTTGGAGCCTCCATCACCCCGCTCGGATCAGCATTCAGCGCCTATCAGGGGCCGGCCGCAGCTCTGGGATTGGGCTGGAGCGCCGGTGGGTGCTTGCTGATGACTAAGAGCATTGGACAAAGACGACTGGGCGCTTTGAGCCTTGTGTGCGGAAACCTGGGGGCTCTTGCACTGATCTTCAGCTCACCCATCTGGCACTGGGAACTCAATGAAACATGGCCCGTTCAACCGATTGCTGAGCTGACAAGGCAGGGGCGTGGACAGCCGATCACGATCGTGGGGCAAGACGAAAGACCCAGCCTGAATTGGTACGCGGAGCAGAGAATCCCCCGAAATCGTGCAATCAAGAGGCTGCGGCTGAGCGACAAGCAGCAGGATCATTGTGAAGTCGTGGCCAGGCACCAAAAGTGGACTTTGAGCGATTGCGATAACATGCTTTCAGAAGATTAAACACGTGTCTTTCACAACTGGATCAGACAATATCGAACCCCAAGGTTTATCGATCATTCTGCCGACATTTAACGAGGCTGGGTCCATCGAGATAATGGTGTCCTCACTTCTCGAATTCACCAATCAATATCAAATTGAAATTTTAGTTGTTGATGATGATTCCCAGGATGGAACGGCAGATCTTGTTCGAAAACTGGCGAGACAGGATTCACGAATCAAGCTAATTCAACGCGTGGGGCGTTCTGGCCTGGCAAGCGCCATTAAGGAAGGGCTCATTGCTGCCATTTATCCGTTTGCCATTGCCATGGACAGTGACGGACAACATGAACCATCCTCCGTCTTGGCAGCCGTTCAAAAGCTGCATGAAGGCGCTGAACTTGTGATTGGCAGCCGTTTTCTTGTCAACTCTGAAATCCGAGGGCTCAGCAACCGACGCACAAACGGTTCCACACTGGCGAACCAGTTAGCACGATGGAGCCTGAATCAAAACTACGACCAACTCACTGACTATATGAGTGGCTTTATGGCCATGGACCTCAACCGTTGCCTGCACCTCATACGGAAGGTAGACGTGAATGGCTTCAAATTTCTCTATGAGCTTTTAGCAATCAGCAAAGGAAAACTTAAAGCCACCGAAATCCCACTTCGCTTTCAGCAGCGACTGCATGGTGATTCAAAACTGGACTATGCAATTCTCTGGGATTTCGTTGTCTCTCTTCTCCACACAGCTTCATTCCACGTCCTCCCAAGAAGAGCAATCAGCTTTGGACTCGTCGGAACTTCTGGAGTTGCGGTGCAATTGATCATGACTTCTTTGCTCATGACCTTTGGGCTTAGCTTTCAGCAAGCAATACCTCTCGCGGTGGTCACTGCTGCTAGCTCGAACTATCTGGTCAACAACGTTTTGACATTTAGAGACCGGCGTCAGCATGGACAAAAGCTTTTACAAGGTCTTCTGAAATTCCTACTCGTCGCATCTCTCCCTTCACTAGCGAATGTTGGCTTAGCAACGGGGTTCTATACATTGATTCAAGCCAATGCAGTTTTTGCGCAACTCGCAGGGATCATCGTGGTTTACATCTGGAACTACGCCGCTTCATCTCGATTCGTATGGAATACCCCTTAAACCGAATTTTCCATGTCATCCAGAGTTCTTAGTAGCCAGAAACAAGCATCACAATCTGCAGGAAGTTGGATTCCAGTTTTACTTGGCGTCTTGCTTCGTTCAATTCAGTTGTGGATGCCGATTGTAGGAATTCATAGCTGGCGACAAGCAGACACAGCCGCGATGGCAAGAAACTTTTATTTATCAAATACTCCGATTTGGCTGCCACAGATTGACTGGGGAGGTGCATCGCCAGGTTTTGTGGAATCAGAATTCCCGCTGTTCCCATACCTGACCAGCCAGCTTTATCAACTCTTCGGTCTTCACGAGTGGCTCGGGAGAAGTTTGTCCGTCATTTTCAGCGGACTCACCATATGGCTGGTCATTCGCCTTGGCCGGCGTTGGTTCAATCCAATAGCTGGCTGGTGGGGAGGGATCGCAATGGCTGTCGCCCCACTCGGGGTGTACTACGGACGTAGCTTTCAAGCAGAAGCACTGCTTTTGTTCTGTGCCGCTGCTGCACTCGAAAGCCATAGCTTGTGGCGCAGTCAAAAATCAAAATGGGCACTGATTTTGAGCTGGGTGTTATTCACAACAGCTGCTTTGCTCAAAGTCATACCGTTGCTTTGGCTTGGGCTTCCATTGCTGCTGGTAGAGATCACACAGTCACGACCAACCCAGGCTGAATCGCTCCGAAGACTGGTTCAAAGGGGCCTGGACCTACTGCGAAACCCAGGATTCTGGATTTATTCAGCAGCATCCATCGCAGTCGTTGCTGGTTGGTATCTGCATGCATATCAACTTGGCGCAAGCAGTGGCTTGAGCTTCGGCTTCTGGGGTGCGGGTACAGACCGCGGTGCCCTAAGCCTTGTTTTGGATGGGAGCAGCTGGCTGAACCTCACACTGCGAGTCGCACTGCGACTGCTTGTTGTGGTTTGGATTCCTTTGCTGATCCTGGGAATCCACCGCAGTTGGAAAACGGGGGGAGGACACATTGCCCTTGGCGGCCTGGCGGGAATGCTGTTGTGCACGATCGCCACCATGCGAGCAAGCACCATTCATGAGTATTACCAGCTGCCGGTTCTGTTGTTCACTTCACCCCTGATCGGACTGGGATGGCAAATTGTTCAACAGCATGGTGCACGCTGGCAATCACGAGGGCTGCTCTGCCTTGGTCTTGTCGTGAGCCTGACCGTACTGTCGGTGGATTATTGGGCTGTCGAGCAACGCCAGAGCAGAGCCTGGATGCCCCTCGCCTTGACCATACGCCGTGATCTACCTGCCGATTCACGATTAGTCAGCGTGACAAGCACCGATCCAACCTTGCTGAATCTGGCTCGGAGCCAGGGATGGCTGATTACCAGTGAACAATTGAGCTCCGAACGCATCAAGCAATTACGAGATGCAGGGGCCACCCATCTGGCCGGCAGCTTCATCTGGGACACGACTTATCAGTCAATGCCGGACAACCAACAAGACATGTTGCGCGAACTGGCCGCATCCAGCCCCGGAGCCTGGGTGGACAAGCGCAGCCAGACCTATCTGATTCCCATCGATGAACGGCCTTCAAACCCGGACTAGAAACAATCGATCTCAGTTGGGGAGCACTCCAGCGTTGCTGATCGTGCTCAGCGGGGGGATTGGGCTGATCTTCTGGTGCACCTCGGCCATCCGCCACGGTTTGCTCCAAAGCAATGCCTATGACCTTGGTCTGTTCGACCAGTGGGCCTGGCTGATCGGGACTGGAGCAACCCCTATCTCTTCGATGGAACAGGTGCATGTGCTCGCGGATCACGGCGCCTGGATGTTTTACGTCGCTGGTTGGGCCTATCGACTGCTACCCAGCGTGCAGTGGCTCCTGGCAAGTCAGGCCCTGGCGCTGAGCTTCACGGCAATTCCAATCTGGTGGTTGTCTCGTCAAGCTGAATTGAGTTTGCGGCAGTGCTGGTTGGTATGTGGCCTGTGGTGGCTGCAACCAGTGGTTTTCAACGTCGTACTTTTCGACTTTCATCCAGAAACCTGGGTGATGCCTGCTTTTGCAATGGCGCTTTGGGCCGAAAGAGCTCAACGCCCGCGCCTTTGGTTCCTACTGCTGGTGCTGATGCTTGGCTGCAGGGATGGCCTGGTGTTGATCACAGCAGGGATGGCGCTCAATCTGGCCTTGCGACGCCGGTGGCGATGGAGTCTTGTGGCTGGGAGTCTCAGCCTGGGATGGCTGTTGATGCTTAGCCGCTGGCTCTATCCGATGATGCGTAATGGAGAAGGGCCAAAAGCCGCTGCTCAAATGTTCGGGCATTTGAGCGCAGACCCACTGTTGATTTTGAAGAGCCTCGATTGGGCAGGAGGGATCGAATACCTCGTCTTGCTTTGCTTGCCATGCATCTGGCTATGGCGACGTGCATCCCTATCCACACTGCTGATCGGACTCCCTTTGGTCCTGGTCAACCTGCTCTCAGCTTCAAGCACCTATCGCACGCTGGTGCATCACTACAGCCTGCCTCTCGCGGTACTGGCTGTGGTGGGATCCATTGATGGCCTATGCCATCAACACCGCCTTCGTTCAGTTTTCCCGTGGACCCTTTGCTGGGCTGTGGCCTGCTGGCTTGCCTTGGCGAAACCCTGGTTTTTCGCAGGACCCTATCTCCAAAGACTGCCCCAACTAACCGAAGTTAGGGAAGCCATCGCAATGGTGAAGCCGAATGACGCCGTGATAACAACCAGTTATCTAGTACCGCAATTGAGTCATAGGACTGCCGTGGCTTTCCCAAAAAAAGCGTTCAACAAAGATCTCAACGCCATGGGCTGGACTTTGCTTCTGCTCAATCCAAACGATCCCGGCTGGGGCTCAACAGGCAAGTTGCAAAAACAACTTCTCAGCCAAGCGAGGGACAAGAGTTGGGCGTGCCACCAGTGGGCTTCTGGCTTGTCTCTATGCCGAGATCCTGATGCTGAAGAACGACTACTCCCCGCTGGCAATACACCAACCGATAGGAGCCAGATTCAATGAGCTCCGACACTTTTGTTCGGATACTGCGCTGCCGCTCCCGCTCTAGCTTGAACACTGGTGCCAACTGCTTGTAGTAGCCAGGGAATGCCACCACCCAGTCCACAAAATGAGTCTTACCCGTCCTGTCGCGATATTGAACATGATTCGGAAAGCGGATCAACTTTTCACGCTCAGCCAACAAGGGCAGGAGAGGAGTATCAGCCGAAACGCTGACATTGTTTGGCACCAAAGCAACCGCTGCCAAAGCTGCATGACGACGCTCGAGCATCTGGCTCGGAGGAACATGAATCCATGGCGAGAAACTGTCAGGGATGAAAGCAGAGAGGCTGCGGTGGGGATTGGCGACAATCGTGAGCACGAGACCGAGTGATATTGCCGCCGTCCAAGAACGGCGGATCCATAGCTGTGACCACATCTTGGGGTGCTGTTGCCACCAAAGAACGGCACCCAGATAAAGGCCAGGAACCAATGCGAGCACATAGCGCAATGTCACCGACAACGCTGATCGCCCCTGTGAAAGCAAAGCAATCAACAGGGGAGCAGCCATCAGCAGCAGGGCATCCACCGAGAAGATTGGAACGAAAAGGAGTGGCAGGCTCAAAGCCAGCACAAAGCCAAGCGTCTCCCCAGGCGGCGAAATGAGTGCTTCTAACAAAGCGAGTGGACGACGCAACATCGCAAAAAGAACAGAAGCCGTTCCCCCCGATGGATCATCCACCAAATGACCAAACTTTTCCTGAAGGAAGCGATCTGAAAGGGAGGAATCCACCATCGGCTGAATCCAACCAGTGACCAGTAAGACCCACACAAATGAAATCAGCATCAGACCAGCCCCGATCCGGCGGGCACCGGGCTGGCGGACGAGAGCCCAAAGCCCAAGAGAAAACAACAGCAAACCACTGTCCTCCCGGACAAGAAGCAAAAGAGCGCCGTAGAGAGTCACCCGCCAAACACAACTCTCCAGCAGCGCTCCCACCACAAGAAAACCCAGTAGAGGCAACCAGATCAGATCATGAAAGTTCTCGAGAGCTGGGCCTAGCACCGCACCACTTAGAAAGTAGGCAGCTGTAATCCGCTCGGCGAGTGCACGAGGCAAACGCGTATCGGCCAACCGCCACAACACCAACCCGGCCACGGTCAGCGCAGTGGCCTGGATGACAGGAAGCGCCCATTTCCCGATTAGAGCAACTAGAGGAGACCCAAAGAGGGTGAGTACATTGGCGTGCTGGCCTAAATGCAGATAATCAGTGCTCGGAAGTGCCTCTCCGAGTGCCACAGCTGCCGAAAGCACCGATGAAAGACTGCTTTCGAAGGGCCTCCCTTGAGCTGTTGACCAAAGCTCCTGTAAAAACAAAGCCTGGTCATAAGAAGCACTGAGAGTTTCGAGCCTCCAAATCTGAATTGCCAGACAAACCAGAAAAAAACCCCCCGCCATGACAATCACTGAGCCTGGCAGGCGCCCCCGATCTGATGCACTACCTGCAGTTGGTTCGCTCATGCAGCCAGAGATTGATCTTTGATCAGGCTACGAAGCACCTGGATCAAAGTTCAACAGATTGCTGCTCTGAGGAGCCCAGCAAGACATAAGTTCTCAGCAACAACAGCAAAACAGATCCATACAGGACGAGCTCTCCCCATTCCTGATCGCGGTTGTAGATGATTTCTGAGAAAGACCCTGTCGCAACACAAAAGGCAATGCCAACCACAAACAGAAACAAAGGCCAGGTGTAAGCCGCAGGCATTAGTGACATCACAAGCGTACGGCGATCAGAAGAGTATTGCCTCAATGCTCTTCTGCAAAACATTGGAGCTAAGACCACCACCACCAAAATGACCACTGTCGCCAAAAGCGTTACAACATCGAGACGATCCTGAAACCATCCAATGTTGTGGAGAGTCGTTTCTTCCTGAGCATTGATCGCCCGAATCGACTCCGGCGTCTGCCAACCAAAAATCACCTGCCCCCAGGCCAACTCTTCCAACATCAACAATCCCAACAGTAGAGCGAGCCCTCTGGCCAGCAGTGCTGGAAGACGATTCACAAACTTGGTTTTCAGATCAGAACCAATCAGCCAAGTAACACGGCAAGCAGCGGCCAGAGCACCAACCTGACTCCATTCCACAAGGCCGCCTTCTTCAAAAACAAGAATTTGGTAGGAATTCAAATCCTCGGAGCTGAACTTCAACAAAGTGATGAGAAGGATCACCGCACCAATTAGCAGCCACACGACAAAATGACGTGCGCGATGGGCAGCTGAGCCTGAATCCGACAAGACTGGTAGCAACCAAGAGGATGATCGCCCCCAGACCGCAAGGCACAACAGCACGAACGCCAGGAGAAACCAGCCAAGATCGGCCGTGAATCCACTGATTCGTGCAATAACAAGCTCAATGAGACCGATCAGGAAGGAGACAATGGATACAGATCCAATCCCAAAGATCAAGCAGCGCTTCAAACGGATTCCACGGGAATAGCGCCAAGCCACAGTCATTCTTCAACCGTTAAAAAGAAAGAACAGAAGCTGAAACAAGAGGGAAGCTCACTTGAATCTAAATTATCAATTACTAAAATCACTCTAAAAAATGAACACAAACATAAGATCTCCAGAGACGACTGCGTTTTGACCACAGGATTAAATCACGGATCGTCACAAAACAGAGTGACGCCTGCGACCCTGCGCCTAGCAAGCACTTGTTCATTGGCGACAAATACAACATATTCCACCACCACCTCTAGTTTAAAGACCAATGGATAACAAAAGGCCGAAAAACCATATCCAAGCAAACGCAACGTTCAGCCCCTACGGCATAAACGAATATAATCATTAGGCTGACTACAATTCATCTCCAAAAGCTCAGCCTCCTTGAGGATTTGATTCATTTGAATGCCAATCTCAGTCTTTTTAACAACCTTGAGCTTGCCACCTACGTTGATGAGAGCATTTTCACTTGGAAAAATCACGACGTCGAAAGGCCAGTACTGCTCATAACTATTTTTTTCGATCTGAGATATGTGTTCACGCCCCGCAAGGTGGACTGCATAGCTGGCAGTGGTCAGAACACTTTCACGAGAGTCAATATCAGAAACGACTGATTGAAATGCGCGCGCCTCTGACAATCTCGGAAGATACCTAGTTTGATAATACATTATTCGCGAATAGCCAAGGAAAGCAGCCAGAGAAAAAATCAATGTAATCACCAATAGATTTTTCTGAACTCGACGAGCTTTAACTGAAATCAATGGCAGTGAGTCAATACACCCCGCAATCAAGAAAGCCAAAATAACAACGGAATAATGATGATTCAACTCTCGATGAATCCCTGAACCCGAAATGATATTTGTGAAATAAACAGGAGCCGCACCAAGCAAACATGCCAAGGCCGGCTTCCGCAGAAGCGCAAGGAAAGGAAGCAAAAGCCCTAAGGTATATAACAAAATATCCGAAGGAGAAGCCACGCTAAAAACAATCCAAGGCCGAGACAGCAGAGTCGTCAACATTTCGGTCTTAGTACCACCCAGATACCCCAAACGAATGGCAACATGATCACCACCAGCCGACGAAAAATGGGTGGCCAAAAACCACCAAAACAGTGAGACGACAAACGTAATCAGACCTCTTGCATATTTCCCTCTGGCAAAGCAGTAGAGGCATAAACCAATACCAAATAGCGCTTGCGCATTCTTAGCAAAAAGTGTAATTAGAAGGCAAAAATAATAACGAAATTTTCGACCCTTAGTGGCCTCAAAAATAGCCACAACCATCAGGGGAACAGTTAAAACGTCAGGATGGAAGTCCCCTCTATTAACAAGGAAGCTATAGGGAGAAAGCACAATCGCGCAGATCAAGGCCCAAATCAATGTTGTTTTGACTCGCCGACTAACAGCCAAGTGCGAAGCAACAGCTGGAAGTGATCCCAAGGCAATTGATTGCAATCCAATCAAGGTATAGGTAGAAGGTAAAAGCTTATAAATGAAACCAATAGGGAGAAGAAGAAGAGAGAAATGATCTTGCAACGGTGCAATATTCCTCAAGCTACTGACCGTGAAGACCTGACCTTCACCGATCAACCAACTGAATTGCTCAAAAAGGCCGATATCCCAAACCTGAGTTCCAAATAAATAATGTTGGAAAGCAGCCGAAGCGAAGAGCACACTTCCATATGCGATTGATAGTATCAAGGCCGCGCGCTTGATTGAAAGACCTTCGTCCTTACTGAGAGAGCTCATTCTGCCTCGCACTAATCATAAGTTTTCCTGAGATGCCCGCATAATAAGGGATGACTCACTGGCGAAGTCATTTGCTGCACTCACTAAGTATTTTAAACTGGCATGACGAGAGCCAACCAGGGAGTCGCACACCCTCTGAGAGAAATCAAACATAAACATTATTAACGCGAAGACCTCTTCAAGAAGATCATCAATATCAAAGGCTGCAATAGAAACTCTCTACAAAGACATAAAAAAACCCTCCCATAAGAGGAAGGGTTTTATATGCGAAGTATTAATTCTAATTAGAGCGCATTACCACGGGGCAGAACCTCTTCAGGGAAGACGAAGTTTTCGTGCGGCTGGTCAGCCGGTGCCATCCAGGCACGCAGACCTTCATTTAGAAGGATGTTCTTGGTGTAGAAGGTCTCGAATTCGGGATCTTCTGCAGCGCGGATTTCCTGTGACACGAAGTCATAGGCGCGCAGGTTGAGGGCCAAGCCGATGATGCCGATAGAGCTGGTCCACAGTCCCATCACAGGCACGAACAGCATGAAGAAGTGCAGCCAGCGCTTGTTGGAGAAGGCGATACCGAAGATCTGACTCCAGAAGCGGTTGGCGGTGACCATCGAATAGGTCTCTTCTTCCTGGGTGGGCTCAAACGCCTTGAAGGTGTTGGCCTGCTCACCATCCTCAAACAAGGTGTTTTCCACCGTTGCACCGTGAATGGCGCAAAGCAGTGCACCGCCGAGGATGCCGGCGACGCCCATCATGTGGAAGGGGTTCAGGGTCCAGTTGTGGAAGCCCTGCAGGAAGAGGAGGAAGCGGAAGATCGCTGCCACACCAAAAGATGGCGCGAAGAACCAGCTGCTCTGGCCGAGGGGGTACATCAGGAAAACACTGACGAACACCGCAATCGGGCCGGAGAAGGCAATGGCGTTGTAAGGACGAATGCCGACCAGACGGGCAATTTCGAACTGACGCAGCATGAAGCCGATCAGAGAGAAAGCACCGTGCAGGGCAACGAAGGCCCAGAGGCCACCAAGTTGACACCAGCGAACGAAATCACCCTGGGCTTCAGGGCCCCAGAGCAGCAGAAGGCTGTGACCCATCGCATCAGCGGGGGTCGACACAGCAGCAGTCAGGAAGTTGCAACCTTCCAGGTACGACGAGGCGATGCCGTGGGTGTACCAGGAGGTGACAAAGGTGGTGCCTGTAAGCCAGCCACCGATGGCCAAATAGGCCGTTGGGAAGAGAAGAATGCCGGACCAGCCGACAAAAACGAAGCGGTCGCGCTTGAGCCAGTCATCGAGGACGTCAAACCATCCCCGCTGTGGCGCGCGTCCTACAGCGATAGTCATGAGAGTAGCTTCATGAAGCTTTACGTTCAGAGCCTAGTTGGAGTCTCTGATTCTGTGGGCATTGATCCAGAAATTAATCTCGACATGAGTAAAAATGCTCACCACTACATATCTGCCGTCCATTCGCGAAGATGAGCTGAGTGAAGAGACCCGACCGTGTACGTGATTGAGCTGGCTCTGCGTATGAGCCCCATGCCCGTGTCCGTGCAGCGCAAAGAGCATGAAGCTGCCGAGGGGCTTTACCAACAGGTGCGCACGGCCCTCGAACAGGGGCAGCCACGCTTGCTCGAACTCACTTGCGAAAAGGTTGAAGGCAAACGCCTCAGCGTGCTCACCAGCGATCTTCTGGCGGTGCAGATTTACGAAAAAACAGCGGCTGCGGGTGGCAGCAAGCGTCCGGGCTTCTCCCTGGATGGCTGAACCTGCATGAGCCCGGATCAAAAGGCCGCGCAGGCAGGACTGAGCTTTGAAAGAGTCAGCTTCAGCTGGCCCTGCGGCACAAAAGCTCTTGATCGCTGCAGTTTCCGGGTTCCCGGACCTGGGCTTTGGATGCTTGTCGGCAGCAATGGCAGTGGTAAGAGCACTTTGTTCAGAATCATCGTCGGCCTAATCAGTCCGCAATCAGGACAGGTTCGCCATGACCTGAGGCCAGCTTTGGTGTTTCAGAATCCCGACCACCAGCTTTTGCTACCCAGCTGCGGCAGCGAACTGTTGCTCAATCTGCCCTCCGGCTTGAGTCGCCATCAACAGCAGCAAAGAATCCATCAACTGTTGGAGCAGGTCGGACTTGCAGGCATGGCAGGCCGTCCGATTCACACTCTGAGTGGTGGCCAGAAGCAACGTCTGGCGATCGCTGGCGCACTGGCCAGCGAAGCAACGCTTCTGCTTCTCGACGAACCCACAGCACTGCTGGATCCCACCAGTCAATCAGCCATCCTGAGCACGGTCCAACAGCTCTGCCAACGTTCCAGGTCTCCCTTGACAGCTCTCTGGATCACCCACCGACTAGGAGAACTGGATCATGCCGATGGAGCGGCCCGGATGGAGCGGGGACGAGTCGGCTCCTGGCAAAACGGACCAATCCTGCGAAGTCGACTTGAACCTCTTGCGGGACGGCATGGCTGAGGGGTAGGTTCTGCTCGTCACATTCCTCGGTAGCTCAGCGGTAGAGCGGTCGACTGTTAATCGATTGGTCGCAGGTTCGAATCCCGCCCGGGGAGTTTTCATCAGTTTGGTCACCACGACTCAGTCAGTCGTGGTGATTTTTTTGGCAAAAAATTCCCACAAAGGCTCGCCAAGTCGAAGCACTCGGCGCTGAATCATCTGCGCCCCGCGCCTAGAAAATGCCTTGAAAAACGGAAATTCCTTAACAGTTACGCCCCGAAACCGAAGACTTTCTGTAGAGGCCATGAAGTTGAGTTGAATGAAATGACCTCAAAACCTCAATAGCAGCAGCAGTTCTCACCGAACATATCCTGTTGACTCCTTTCGCATCCATTACTGCAATCCCCAAGAAACCTTGAGAGAATCTGTCAACAAATGACGCGGAACACCCTCGTCCCCTTTTCCCTCCGCTGCCCTGTCGATGAAGCCCTGCATTTTGCTAATCGAAGACGACCGGGACATGCGCGAGCTGGTGAGTGGTCACCTCGAACACAGCGGCTTCGACGTTCAAAGCGCTGACGATGGAATTAAGGGCCAGGCTTTAGCGCTGCAGTACAGCCCGGATCTGATCCTGCTGGACCTGATGCTGCCCAAGGTTGATGGACTCACCCTCTGCCAGCGCCTTCGTCGCGATGAACGCACTGCGGGCATTCCGATCCTGATGCTGACGGCTCTCGGGGGAACCAAAGACAAGGTCAGTGGGTTCAATTCCGGAGCCGATGACTACCTGACCAAGCCTTTCGACCTTGAGGAGCTGCAGGTGAGGGTCAAGGCCTTGTTGCGCCGCAGCGATCGAGCACCGGTTGGAAGCACCAGCAACCATCACGAAATCCTCAGTTACGGACCACTGACCCTGGTACCTGAACGTTTTGAAGCGATCTGGTTTGATCGACCTGTACGCCTCACGCACCTTGAATTTGAACTGCTGCACTGCCTGTTGCAGCGTCATGGTCAAACCGTTGCGCCCTCTCTCATCCTCAAGGAAGTCTGGGGATATGAGCCAGACGACGACATTGAGACCATCCGAGTGCATGTTCGCCATTTGCGCACCAAACTTGAGCCGGATCCTCGTAAACCGCGCTTCATCAAAACTGTTTACGGAGCTGGCTACTGCCTAGAGCTTCCGACTGGAGCTCAGCTGGAGGGTCTGCAAGACGTTTTGGCTCAGGCACGCCAAGAACGTGAACAGAAAGAGCAGGAAAGTCGCGCAAGCGCTTGATTCGAAGCTGATCAAGCTTCAATCAGATTGAGCAGTGCCACCTCCCAGGCAAGCCTGGGTTGCACAAACGACAACAGATGCTGGCGGAGACGATCCAGCCTCTTCAGACGCTCAGGCTGAGTGGATGCATTCCAGAGGTGGTGCTGCCACCAGTTGATCATCCAGAGTTGCTGATCTCCTTCCAACTGCTCTGTCAGATCTCGCGCCAAGGCGAGAGCTTGCAAAGGCGTGACTGGAAGGGTTTGCAGTCTTTGCCTCAGCTCCTCAGGAATGCTGTTCCATACCCGCATATGGTCCAGCAGGGCTCCAGGTGATCCACCAGCCAGGGTCAGGAGCTCTGGCTGAGTGGCTGCTAGGGCGAGTGCTTGCTCACCTTGTCCATCCGGCAATTGCGCAAGCACTGAGCGCATGCACTCCTCGCTAAGGCGTGTGAAACGGATCTGCTGACATCGCGAGCGAATGGTGGTCAGGAGTCTTTCCGGTGCAGCGGACAACAGGATCAAAAGCCCGTGCCCTGGCTCTTCAAGGGTCTTCAGCAGTGCGTTGGCGGCTCCCTCCGCCATCGCCTCAGGTTGTTCCAAAATCACTAAACCTCTTGGCGACTGCAAGGGCTGACGGGCCAGAAATCTGCTCAACTCACGGATCTGCTCCAATCGCACCTGCGGTGGTGTCCTCTTGCTCACGCCCATGGACTCGGCTTCCGATCGTGGGATCAAACGACCCTGGTGGTTGTAGGTGGGCTCCACCCAAAGCAAGTCAGGATGGTTGCGTTCTTCAAGACGACGGCGTTCGCGCGGAGTGGAGTCACCGCCGCCCAGCAGACCTTCTAGGAAACGGAGCGCCGCAAGACGTCGTCCCACCCCATCAGGGCCACTGAACAAATAAGCGGGAGCCAGTCGGCTGTTCTCCAGAGCCGCAACGAGCAACCGTTGCGCCAGCGGCTGACCCTGCAACTCGCCGAACAAGGTCTCAGTCACAGCAATACCTGTGCAAGCCAATCGTGCAGCAGGCCACGAATGACCTGCTGCACTTGATCAGCGCTCTGGTCCGCTGCCACCGGAGTCCAGCCGCGCTCAGCGGATAGACGCTGGAAGCCCTCAGACACCCTGGTCAGGAAAGCCTCTCCTTCAGCTTCGATCCGATCATCGATGCGGGCACCGCGACGTTTGAGGCTCTCCTGCAGTGGCAGATCAAGCCAGAAGGTGAGATCTGGAGTGACACCAGCCGTGGCGATCCGCTCCAGATCGAGGATGGTCTGTAGATCCAGCCTCCGACCATCACCCTGATAGGCGACGGTGGATCCGCTGAAACGATCGCTAAGAACCCAGTCCCCACGATCTAAGGCAGGGCGGATCACGCGTTCAACATGCTGAGCGCGATCTGCTGCATAAAGCAGCAATTCAGCGGTGGGAACTGGAGCCGACTCTTCCGGTGGACTCAGCAAAAGCTCGCGTAACGCACCACCAAGGGGAGTGCCGCCAGGTTCACGCGTGAGATGCAGCTGCGCTCCGGACGGCATCAGACCACTGTCTGGAAGCCAGTCGGCCAGTTGGCGAAGCTGCGTGGTTTTGCCGCAGCCATCGATGCCCTCAAGCACCAGAAAACGTCCGGCCATGATCAGCGGATACTCAGGCTGAGGGCATTCAGAACCACCGACACGGAGCTGAGAGCCATAAGCAGTGCCGCAAGTGGCGGAGACAACAGCAGGTTGAATCCTGGCAACAGAACGCCTGCTGCGACGGGCAAAGCGATCATGTTGTAGCCGAATGCCCAGAACAGGTTCTGTCGAATCTTGGCCATCGTGCGTCTGGCCAGAGTCAGGGCTTCCGGCAAAGCCTCGAGCCGATCACCAAGCAACACCAGATCTGCTGTGTCCTGGGCAATCTGAGTTCCAGTGCCCACGGCGATTCCCAGATCCGCAGCAGCTAGGGCAGGGGCATCGTTGATGCCGTCCCCAACCATTCCCACCGTCTCGTTTTTGCGCCAATGTTCGAGGCGCTCCAGCTTCTGATTCGGGAGGAGTTGCCACGCCAGTTCGTCATCGGCGAAGCCGAGCATCTGGGCGATCTTTTCAACGGCCTGACGGCGATCCCCACTGAGCATCCCCAGTGCCAGCCCCTGATCCCTGAGACGCTGCAGTGCAACAGGTGCATCGGGCCTGAGGCGGTCATCAATAGCCACCACTCCCAGCGGCTCGGAATCAAGACCAACGGCCACGAGTGTCTGTCCACGCTTCAGAGCTTCCTCAACCGCATGCCGTTGGGGTTCAGACCACACCACACCCTCCTGCTGCAGCCATTCGGGAGAGCCCACACGCAGTTGTCCCTTCAGGGACTCGAGCGTGCCTTCCATGCCGGAACCTGGCAGGGTCCGACTAGCCGTTACCGGCAACAGCGTGAGATTGAGCCGCTGAGCCTCCTGCAACAGAGCGTGGGCAAGCGGATGACGGCTCGTTTGTTCCAGACTCGCTGCCAGTTGAATGGTGCGGGAGGGATCCTCACTGGCCATCACCGCATCCACAAGCGGACGACCCAGAGTGAGCGTTCCGGTCTTGTCAAAGACCATTCGCTGGATGGACGCGGACTGCTCAATGACGTCCCCGCCGCGGAACAGCCAGCCCTGACGTGCAGCGAGTCCGGAGGAGACCGTGATCACTGTGGGGGTGGCCAGACCGAGGGCGCATGGGCAGGCCACCACAAGCACGGCAATGGCCAGCTGGAGTCCGAGTCCGAACGGCGTCTGCGCCCCGGCACCCAGAGCTCCGTGAAGAGCCGGATCATGACCATGATCCATCAGAACGACAGGGACTTCCAGAACCTGCGGCCAGAGACGACTGCCCAGCTGCCACCAGAACAGAAAGGTCAACACCGCCAGGCTGACAACGCCGTAACAGAACCGTCCCGCAACCCTGTCAGCCAGCCCCTGGATGGGAGCTCGTCTGGCCTGGGCCTGCTCGACAAGGGCAATAATCCTGGCCAGAGCTGTGTCGTTGCCAACACGCTGAACCTTCATTTCAAGGGTGGCCTCGAGGTTGAGGCAACCAGAACTGAGCTCAATACCGGGCTCGGCCTCGAGCGGCAAGGGCTCCCCGGTGAGGCTCGACAGGTCGACTGCAGAGCGGCCGTTGCTCACCACTCCATCCACAGGGATTCTGTCCCCAGCAAGCAGCTGGATCGATTCGCCGGGTCGAAGCACCGAAACGGGCACTTCGCGAACTGTGGCATCCGCCATCAGCAGGCGGGCGGTGTTCGGCTGCAGTGCAGCAAGATCCTGGAGTGCTCTTCCAGTTCTCCGCCGGGCGCGTTCCTCAAGGAATCGCCCCAGCAGCACGAAGCCGAGAAGCATCACCGGTTCATTGAAGAAACAGGGCCAGCCCACCGAAGGCCAGATCAGCGCCACAAGACTGGCCAGATAGGCGCTGCCGACGCCGAGGCTGACCAGCGTGTCCATGCTGGGCACACCACTGCGGACCGCAGACCAGCCGCTGACAAGGATCGATCGCCCCGGCCCGAGCAGAGCGACCGTGGCCAGGCTGGCGTGGAAGGCGAGTGTGCCGATCAACGGCAATGCAAGCGTTCCGGCCTCGGCCAGATGACCAAGCACAGACAACAGCAACAACAGCAAAGCGACCATCAGCTGTCGCCACTGCAGCCACCAACCTCTGTTCCTTTCTGACTCCGTGTCTTGAGAGACCAGTGCGCTCTGACGGGGCTTCGCGGAAAAGCCACGGCTATCAAGAGCCGCCAGCACCTGATCCAGCAATGGCTCAGAGGCCGTTGTCTCCTCACTATCCAGTCGCAGCCAGGCACTGCGGGTCACGAGGTTGACGCTGGCCTCCTTCACACCTGGCTGAGCCAGAAGTGTGCGTTCAACAGCACGAACGCA
>QCUI01000048.1 GCA_003210775.1 Synechococcus sp. AG-679-A04 | reverse complement strand
TCCGCAGTTCCATTGCTGCGGAAGCAGCGTTATGCGGTGGTGAGGCGGATTGTCCGGAGAGTCTGTTTCAGGAGCTGGTGGATCTGGTGGAAACCCCGCTCGTACTGAAGGGTATCTGGATTTGCCGCCGGAAGTCATTGTCACGGTGATGCAGTCGCATCAGCGCTATGTCCCCCTCAGACAACCGAACGCGACTGCCGATCCGCTGCAGCTCGAGGCCCGCGATGTGTTGCGGTCCGATTTTCTGCTGGTAGGCAATGGATTGCCTGATGCCTCCAACACCATTGTCAGCGGTAATCAGCGAGTTCTCAGCGCCCGACTGGCGGATGCAGAGTTTTTCCTCAATGTTGACCGCCGTCAGCGCAGTGAGCAGCGGCGTCAGGAGCTCGATCGCGTCACGTTTGCCGAAGGGCTCGGCAGCCTGCTTGATCGCACCGATCGGATCAGCTGGGTGATGGACCAGTTGGTTCAGGCCCTCGAAGGCAGCGACTCACTGGCAGACCATGGACGCCGTGCGGCCCATCTCTGCAAGAACGATCTTGTGAGTCAGATGGTGGGTGAATTCCCTGAACTGCAGGGCTTGATGGGGGGGAAATATCTGCTAGAGGAGGGGGAGCCCCGCGATGTTGCATTGGCAGTGGCTGAGCACTACCAACCGGCAGGTGCGGGGGATTCTCCTCCCTCCAGCGACGCCGGAGCCCTGCTGGCGTTGGCCGAGCGCCTCGAGCTTCTGCTCAGCATTTTCGCCAAAGGTCAGCGCCCAACTGGATCCTCAGACCCTTATGCGCTCCGTCGTGCAGGCAACGGGATTGTTCAGATCCTCTGGGACCGTGGCTGGCGCCTGCCGCTGCAAACTCTCCTGAGCAAAGCGGCAGACCACTGGGCAGGTCTGTTCCCAGCGTTCCAGTTCGACGCCGCGTCTCTTGCCAATGATTTGGGCCAGCTGTTGCGGCAACGCATGGTGTCTCAATTCGAGGAGGATGGTTTTCCCCTCGATCTTGTGCAGGCGGTGAGTGGTGAGGGTGTGAACAGCGCACGCCTGCTTCAGGATCCGGTCGATGCCCGTGAAAGGCTGCTGCTGCTGCAGGATCTACGGACTGGCGGTCGCCTTCAGGCCGTTCAGGCAGTGGTTCAACGTGCATCCAAACTCGCCGACAAAGGCGATCTCGACAGCACTCAACTGGACCCGGGGCCCGTGATCGAAGCCTCATTGTTCAACTCACCCAGTGAGTCTGATTTGCTGAAGCAGTTGCAGACCCTTAGTCCGCTGGCTGAGGCCTGTGATTACCGAGGGCTGGCTTCAGAACTGCAGGGCGCGGCCAGAGCTCTCGAAGCCTTCTTCGACGGCGAGAACAGCGTGATGGTGATGGCTGAGGATGATGCTGTGCGACGCAACCGTCTGAACCTGCTTGGCGTACTGCGTAATCAGGCTTCAGTTCTGGCACGTTTCGACAACATCCAGTCGTAAACGTCGCGCTGAGCCCGGCTATGGCTGGGCTCAGCAGGTGATGGATTCAGGTGGTGGTGACTTTTGTACGCTCCTCACTGCTTGAAGCTGAGTCTTCGCTGGCCTGCGATTTAATCGCCTGTGCCGCTTCCTCCGCCAGGAAGTCACCGTCTGTCCGTCCAACAGCTGAGGGAACAGACCCGTAGTTGGATGGTGCAAGGGCCTGACCGCGCAACAAACTTCCAAAAGTGCGAAGGGTGAGTTTGATCTGCTGCCAGGGGTTCATCATCACAACCCGCTTGTACAGGTAGCTGTCAAAAGTGAGCTTCTGAACATCGCGGTCATCGCACATCTCCACGAAGGCTTCCCGAGCTGCGTCATTCCGGTAGAAAATCTTTTGGAGAATGTCGAGCACCGCATAGGTGGCGCCGTACTTCCGGTCCCAGCGTTTCAAATAGGTCGACTTGATCTGCTTTTCCGTAGGGATGAGGCTTCCATTCGCTGAGATCTCAACGATGGCTTCCGCACACATCCGCCCGCTCTTGGCAGCAAAGTAAATTCCTTCCCCAGAGCTCTTGGTGACATAGCCAGCGGCATCGCCCACCAGGGCCATCCGACCCACGACACGTCTTGGACGTGGATGTTCGGGGATGGGATGGGCTTCAACCTTGATCACCTCACCCTTGAATAGACGCTTGCGGGCACGTTCTCGAATCCCTTTCTGAAGGCCTTTGATCAGCGACTGGTTTTGCTGCATTGTTCCTGTTCCTACAGCCACGTGGTCGAACTTGGGGAACACCCAGGCATAAAAGTCAGGGGAGACATCGGTGCCGACGTACATCTCGGCGAGATTCTCGTAATAGCTCATCTCCTCGGCAGGCAGCTTGATGCGTTCCTGGAAAGCGATGGCCACGTTGTAATCGCCGGCATCCATGGCCTTGGCGACGCGGGAATTGGCTCCGTCGGCACCAATGATCACATCCACCTCGAGCGTCTTCATCTCACCGGTGGGACCACCATTGCTGAAATCGGCGTAATGCAGGGTGTATGGGCCCTGGCGATTGGTTCCGGTGTCGATCTTCTGAACTAGGGCATTCACGAGGGTCGCTCCGAGCTCTGCGGAACGGTTGCGCAGGAAAGCGTCAAAAACCTCACGACGACACATGCCGATGTAGGCATCGTGGTCGTAGCCCAGTGGGTCCAGTCTGATGTCCACCTCCTTATTGGAGGGAGAAATCATCTTCATATTGCGGACTTTTCGATCGATGATCGATTCGGGAAGTTCAAATTCCTTGACCATGCAGAGTGGAATCGCTCCTCCGCAGGGTTTGGCGTTGTCGAGTTTGCGCTCGAACAGCCAAGTGGTGATGCCAGCTTTTGCAAGCACTTCGGCCGCGCACGATCCGCTCGGACCTCCTCCGATGACAGCAACTCTCAGCATCTCAGCACACTCCGCTGGACTCTGATTTGAAGCTACACCTCAAACTGTCTTTAGGCAGCTAGGGCTGGCGCACCCCCTTACGATCGACACAACATTGAAGTGTTCTTTTGTCTCGGGCTGTCGCCACCCGCAGCAGGAAGCGAGAGAGCAGCCGCGATGACATCCCCATCGCACGCCGCAGTCGTTCCTCTCAACCGAAACGGGGGGATGGTTTAGGCCTTCTGCTTGCCTGTGGAGTTGTTTTCTCACTGTCGCTGGCCACGGTGCTGTTCCTTCCGGAACTGTTGCCCTTCGGCTCCAATCCCGAGGTGGTTGAAGGCATTGATGAACAGCCAGGACGTGATGGTCGCTTGCTGGGTCATTTCCCTTACCCGGAAGCCGTCGTTGATCAACTGGTGCCAGTGGAGGCGGGCATTGAATTGCATCGAGATGCAGCCATCTCGCTCGACGCCATGCGTCGAGCGGCTGCAGCCGATGGCGTTGATCTGAGGTTGTTGAGCGGTTATCGGTCCCAGCAACTGCAAAAAAGTATTTTCTTCGATGTCAAATCCGAGCGCAATCAAACCGCTGCGGAGAGAGCCCAGGTGTCCGCGCCTCCTGGTTATTCCGAACACAGCACCGGTTATGCGGTCGACCTCGGGGATGGGGCCGACCCGGCCACGAATCTGTCCTCCACGTTTGAACAGACTTCTGCCTTCAGCTGGCTTCAGGACCATGCAGCCAGTTATCACTTCACGCTCTCATTTCCTGCTGTGAATTCGCAGGGTGTCAGCTATGAGCCGTGGCACTGGCGTTTCGAAGGTTCAGCAGATGCATTGCGAAGGTTCGAACCCGCCCGCCGCCTGGCCAATGGCGGTTGATGGTCGCAGCTGGCCTTGACCGGGCTCTCAATCAGTTCAGATGATTTTGCTGTGATCCGGGGGGCTGATCAGAGGCAACCTTCAGCCAGACCGTCCACATCGACCCGAAATGATCTCACGTTGAGATATGGTGCGTCGACTGCGCCTGCGGGCGCCCAGAGACATTCCGCCCCCTACAGACCCTTATGAGCGCCCAGCAAAAGGCGATTCGCAATATCGCGATCATCGCCCACGTTGACCATGGAAAGACGACCCTGGTCGACTCACTGCTGGCTCAGTCAGGCATTTTCCGTGACAACGAAGCAGTCCCTACCTGCGTCCTGGATTCCAACGACCTGGAGCGCGAGCGCGGAATCACCATCCTTTCTAAAAACACGGCTGTCACCTACAACGACACCCGCATCAACATTGTTGACACCCCTGGACACGCTGATTTCGGCGGTGAGGTGGAGCGTGTGCTCGGCATGGTGGACGGTTGCCTTCTGATCGTTGATGCCAATGAAGGCCCCATGCCTCAGACCCGTTTTGTCTTGAAAAAGGCTCTTGAGCAGGGTCTGCGTCCGATCGTGTTTGTCAACAAGATCGATCGTGCTCGGGTTGATCCTGAGACTGCTGTCGACAAGGTTCTTGATCTGTTTCTTGAGCTCGGGGCCGACGACGATCAGTGCGATTTCCCTTACTTGTTCGGAAGTGGCCTGGGTGGTTTTGCCAAGCCCGATATGAAAACCGAGAGCGACAATATGCGTCCGCTCTTTGATGCGATCCTCCGCCATGTTCCGCCTCCGGTGGGCGATGCCACCAAGCCCCTGCAGCTGCAGATCACCACGCTCGATTACTCCGATTTTCTTGGCAGGATCATCATTGGACGTGTGCATAACGGCGTGATCAAGCAGGGGCAGAATGCTGTTTTGATCAAGGATGACGGCAACCTCAAGAAGGGCCGTATCAGCAAACTGCTTGGCTTTGAAGGGTTGCAGCGCGTTGAAATCTCTGAAGCCTTCGCCGGCGATCTGGTGGCTGTCGCCGGTTTCGATGAAGTCAATATCGGCGAAACGATCGCCTGTCCGGATGAACCTAAGGCTCTACCGCTGATCAAGGTTGATGAGCCAACCCTGCAGATGACCTTTGTGGTCAACGACTCACCCTTCGCAGGCAAAGAAGGCAAGTTTGTAACCAGCCGTCAGCTGCGTGACCGTCTTCAGCGAGAGCTACTGACCAACGTTGCACTGAGGGTTGAAGACACGGATTCACCCGATCGTTTTGCAGTGAGTGGTCGCGGTGAACTGCATCTCGGGATCCTGATTGAAACCATGCGCCGCGAGGGGTTTGAATTCCAGGTTTCTCAGCCGCAGGTGATCTTCAGAACCATCGACGGCACCCCCTGCGAGCCTGTTGAGACCTTGGTGATGGACGTTCCTGAAGCAGCTGTGGGTAGTTGCATCGAAAAGCTGGGATCTCGCAAGGCTGAGATGCAGAACATGGAAACCAGTTCTGATGGCCGTACACAGCTGGAGTTCGTCGTTCCTTCCCGTGGCCTGATCGGTTTCCGCGGTGAATTCATCCGCGCAACACGCGGTGAAGGGATCATGAGCCATTCCTTCTTTGAATATCGGCCGATGACAGGTGATTTCGACACCCGCCGTAACGGTGTGTTGATCGCTTTTGAGGAAGGCACTGCCACCTTCTATGCCCTGAAAAACGCCGAAGACCGCGGTCAGTTCTTCATTACTCCTGGAATCAAGGTCTACAAAGGAATGATTATTGGCGAAAACAACCGTCCTCAGGATCTTGAACTCAATGTTTGTAAGTCGAAGCAGCTCACCAACATGCGTTCAGCTGGTGCTGAAGAACTCGATACCCTGCAATCTCCCGTTCAGATGACGCTGGAGCGCGCCCTGGAATACATCGGGCCCGGCGAAATGCTTGAGGTCACTCCGGAATCGATTCGTCTGCGCAAACTTCCTGCGAAGAAGATGGCCAAGCGTTGAGTCCTGCCGACGATCACCGATTCCCGCAGGCTCTGGAGCTGTTCAATTCCGGAGCCTGGTACGAGGCCCACGATGCCTTTGAGGAAATCTGGCATGAGCAGATGGATCCCGACCGCAAGTTGATTCAGGCGATCGTGCAGATCGCTGTTGCGCATGTTCACCTCGAACGGGGCAACACTCGCGGCGCAACCATTCTTCTCGGCGAGGGTATCGGGCGCCTCAAGCCTTCATTGCCAAGTGCTCTGGGGCTTGATCTAACGGCATTGCATACGGCCGTTGCTGATCGCTTGAGCGCCCTTCAGTCTGGTTCAGACCCGGAGGTCCTACCGCCACCCCGACTGCTTGCAGCGGAGTGATTCGTGAGACTATGTCTCATCAATTTCCCAGCGCCTAGACCGATCGTGTTCCCACCGTTTCAGCGATCGATAACTGTGTTTCGTGGTTCCGTGATCTGTTGCGTGGGTCTGGTTCTTGCCTTGACCGGACCTTCTCTGGCACAGGAGTTGGTTGCACCTCTTGAGGGCCCGCCGGCTAACGATGGCTTGATCACCATCGAATCCGACAGTCAGACGGCTGACAACGTTACGGGTGTGGTCACTGCTATCGGCAATGTCCGCATTGTTTATCCTTCCCGCGGAATGGTGTCGACGTCACGTCAAGCTCAGTACTTCAGCCGTGAGGGTCGTCTGGTGCTGAGTGGTGATGTCGACGTCGTGCAGGAAGATGGCAGCGGACTCAGGGCTGAACGTGTGACCTACGACCTTGAGGATGAACGGGCTGTGGCGTTACCACCGAGTGGCGGGCAGGTGCGCGCGACCATGATCCTGCGACCTGATCAGTCTGTGCAGACCCCGCTTACGCCATGAGTCTCAGTCTCAATCGGGTCTCTCTCTCCCTGGGAGGTCGGCCTCTGGTGAAAGACCTCACGCTGACGCTGGAGCCGGGTGAAGTAATTGGTCTGTTGGGCCCAAACGGTGCTGGTAAAACCACAAGTTTTAATCTCGTCATCGGTCTGCTCAAGCCCGATCAGGGAGAGGTGTTGATGGATGGCCATCCTGTGGCCAGTCTTCCTATGCCTCAGCGTGCACGACTCGGGATCGGTTATCTGCCGCAGGAGCCCAGTGTTTTTCGGCAGTTAACGGTTCGGGAAAATCTTGAACTCGTTCTGTCTCAATCCGGACTGGCTAAGCCTCAGGCGCGCGAGCGGCTCCATCAACTAATCGAAGATTTTCATCTTCAGCCGTTTCTAACTCGCAAGGGTTTTCAGCTTTCCGGCGGCGAACGTCGCCGTTGCGAGGTGGCCCGTGCTCTGGCTGTCGGGCTTGAAGGACCTCGTTATCTGCTGCTGGATGAGCCTTTCGCCGGTGTCGATCCCCTTGCGGTTGCTGATTTACAGCAACTGATTCAGGCGCTTCGTCAACGCGGGATGGGCATTTTGATCACCGATCACAACGTGAGGGAAACTCTGGCCATCACGGACCGGGCCTACATCCTCACGGATGGAAGCGTTCTGGCCTCGGGTCTATCGGATCAGGTGGCCTCTGACCCACTGGTTCGTCGTCATTACCTCGGCGAGGGATTTCAACTGTGATGGAGGCCTTGATTCAGAGAATTCAAACGCAGCTGCGCAGGATTCCGATCCTTGATCGCTGGCTGCTCGGTGAGTTGATAGGACCTCTTCTGTTCGCCATTGCCATGTTCACGGTGCTCGCCATCACTGTGGGGGCGCTGTTCGAGCTGGTTCGTCTGATTTCTGAAAAAAACCTGCCTGTACTGATTGCCACGCAGGTGCTGTTTCAGCGTCTGCCCAGTTTCCTTGTCCTTTCATTTCCGATGGCAACCTTGTTCGCAACGTTGCTGGCGTATGGCCGTCTCTCCAGCAACAGCGAACTCACAGCCCTTCGCAGTATTGGTGTGACGACAACTCGCATGATTATCCCTGCGCTGGTGCTGGCTTTTGTGATGACAAACCTCACCTTTCTGTTCAACGACGTATTGGTGCCGCGTAGTAATCGGTCGGCGGAGTTAACCCTGAGTAGTGCTCTTGGCTCTGCCATTGCATCTGAGAAAGGTGACGACATTATTTATTCTCGATTTGGACGGCTAAAGCAACCTGATGGTTCCACAAGAAGGGGTTTGCTCCAGCTTTTTTATGCGGGCAAATTCCGAGATGGAACGATGATCAAGGTCACCCTGCTCGATTTTTCACGTGTTGGTTTTACACAGATGTTGCAGGCGGAGAGCGCTGAATGGAATCAAGAGGAGGCTAAGTGGGAATTTATGAATGGTCAGATCCTTACGCTCACGCCTTCAGGAAGCACCACTTCTGCGGATTTCGATCGATACATGTATCCCCTCAGTTCAGCACCGATCAGCATCGCAAAGCTGCCCAAGGATGCACGCAATATGACTGTGGCTGAGGCGCTGCAGGCTGAGCAGCTACTTCAGAACTCCGGTGATTTGAAGGGAGCCAGGAAATTGCAGGTTCGGATCCAGGAGAAATTCACTTTTCCCATGGCCTGCCTTGTTTTCGGGTTGATTGGAGCAAGTCTGGGTGCCAAACCGAATAATCGAACTAATCGTGGGCAGGGTTTTGCACTCAGTGTCGTGATGATATTGACGTATTACTTGCTTGCCTCAAGCTTCAGTGCCCTAGGTGTCAAGGGGACCCTCACACCAATACTCGCTGCTTGGAGCCCAATCATGATCTGCCTCGGAGGTGGCGGTTTCTTACTAAGACAGGCCAGTCGATGAGCCAGACCATCAGAATCAAGGTCAATTCGTCTGTCGCCCGATGTACCTAATGGGGGTTTCCGGTCTGGAATTGATCCTCTCGGAACCCGTTCTGTTTCTGGGTCTGTTGGCCTTTGGCTTTCTGTTGATTGCTCTGCCCTGGAGTTTTTGGGCACTTTCCAATGGCCGGAGCTCAAGTGGGGTGCGGTCACTGATCGCCCTCTCCAACCTGTTGCTGACAGCTCAGCTCGTCTTGCGCTGGTGGCAATCCGGACATTTCCCGATCAGCAATCTCTACGAATCGCTGTGCTTTCTGGCCTGGGCATGCACGCTCACCCAGCTGCTGGTTGAACGCAACTGGTCATCGCCTCTGGTGGCAGCTGCCGCAACACCAATGGGGCTTGGCTGCATTGCCTTTGCGAGTTTTGCACTCCCTGATCAGCTCCAGCAGGCATCACCGCTCGTACCTGCCCTGCGTAGTAGCTGGTTGGTGATGCATGTCAGTGTGATCATGGTTAGCTACGCGGCTCTCATGGTGGGGTCTCTGCTGTCAGTTGCCGTTCTGCTGACCGACCGTGATGAAGAGCTGGAACTTCGCAGCAGTTCCATTGGAACCGGTGCCTATCGAAGGCCGCAAGTGCTGTCCACGGAAGGAGCTGTTGCGGTCCAGAACCCTCCGGAAGTGCAGCTTTCATCCATTCATTTCAGCCGCACTGAGCAGCTCGACAGCCTCAGCTACCGGACGATCACGGTGGGCTTTCTGTTGCTCACCGTCGGCATCATCAGCGGTGCCGTTTGGGCCAATGAAGCCTGGGGCAGTTGGTGGAGTTGGGATCCGAAGGAAACATGGGCGTTGATCTGCTGGCTTGTGTATGCCGCCTATCTGCACACGCGTCTCAGCCGCGGCTGGCAAGGACGGCGTCCAGCGCTTGTTGCAGCATCAGGCTTGATAGTGATCGTTGTGTGCTACATCGGAGTTAACCTTTTAGGCATTGGTTTACACAGCTATGGCTGGTTCTTCGAATAACCAGTAAATACAGGGTTTGGGTTTTTGGCAGTTATTGCCACTCGCTTGATTTAAAGGGGAAACCGTCTTAAAATGATTAGTAGTTACCCTGTACTGTTTGGCGAGGCCAAGGACCTCTGAGATTGTTGAAGTGATCCCTGGCAGTGGCCTGGAGATCTACTCACACAAAGGAAGGAGTTGCCTTCGAGTCAGGAGTTACGACAAGAACGCTGGGAAATACATCACTTAATACCTTTCAAAGGGAGTTACTGAAGGCAGCTGGTTATGACTTCACATCTGATAGACAGATGTTAGGTGAAGAGATCAAGATCAATGCCAATGGAACCATTGTGTTATCTCCTACAAGAGCCAAGCAAGCAGGGTTTGAACCAGGGGATGAGTTACAGATCATTCACAACCCAACCAACAACTCTTTCACACTGAAGAAGGGATCAAAATGAAACTTCCAATTCTCCTTGGTGCTCTACTCCTCTCAGCAGCACCTGTCTTTGCTCAATTCGATAGGGACAACAACTGCATAAGGAATAAGGAAAGTGAAATGCAAAAGTATGAGAAACAATATCAAACTGCTTATCAGGAAGTACTAAAGCATGAGAATACTGTTTCAATAGCAAGGCAAATGGAGGAGGCAGGTAAATTTCCTAACGATTTTAGCTCAAAGGAGAAGTATGATGCAGCTTACAAGTTAATAACGGATCAAGTCAGTCAAATGAAAAAGACTATTGAGGCGCTTAAAACTTATCCTGACTGCTCAGAACTTCAAGGAGGCAAAGGATAATGAAATACCTTACGCTCCTTAGTGCTCTGCTCCTCTCAGCATCACCTGCCATCGCTGACGACTTTCTTTATCTACAATGTGATACTAAGTTTAGCAAGATAAGCAAGGATCTTAGGGCAAATAAGATTGTAGAGAGCGATGAGGGTGCTGAAGTATTGCATAGCAAGGTTGACTTGATAAACAGCCGAGTCATGACAGCAGAAGAAGATGCTGAATGGGAGGAAGTGGAAATTGTTAATGGTGTTTATAGTGTTGGCGAGGAAAAGTTAGTGGATGGAGTTACTCTTTCCACATCGATGGTTTTGCACGTAGATCCTCCTGGGAAAATGACTGTGAATGTTCTCAGTCGTGACGATAATTCTTCGGTTTCATTCAAGGTGACTGGGATGTGCAAAGAAGTTGATGCTTCAGTGTTTGAAGAGGCCTCAAAATAATGAAACTTCCAATTCTCCTTGGTGCTCTACTCCTCTCAGCATCACCTGCCGTTGCTGACGACTTCCTTTATGTATCCTGCGAGATGAATGGATCACACACGAAAATTGCCACTCCATCGGGCGATCTAATCTCAGATGTGCCTTTGGTGAACGAGACCTTGTCTTTCAAAGTTGACCTAACAAACAATAAGATGAGAAATCACCATAATACTTTATGGAGTGATATTCGCATTGAAGGGAATCAAATTGTTCAAGACGAGCCAGACTACGGAAAGGGTTATTTTGGTCAGATAAGAGGAGTAATGCCATTAAACCTACCAGGCCCAGCAACAGTTCACAATTGGTTTAAGAGCAAGTCAGAGTATGAGGAGATTAAAGCGGAGGGAGAGTGTAGAGAGATTGACTCCTCTGTTTTTGACGAGGCATCAGAACAATGAAACTTCCAATCCTCCTAAGTGTTTTGCTGCTCTCAGCATCGCCTGCTGTGGCACAGGATATTGTTGTTCTTGAATGTGATCTCACGGCTTATAGCACTGTTATTGATGCTCAAACATCAGATGTTGTTGACTCCTGGAAAGACGAGGAAACAAAGGTTTTTAAGATTGATCTAAAGAATAAAACTATTGATGGATGGCGTGATACGCCAGATCCTGTTGAAATTAGGGATGGAGAAGTGATATACAAGGCTGTAAATGATGATGGAACATTCAATACGACGATGAAGTTCAATCCACCTGGAGAGTTGTTAGGAGCTTTAGATTTGGCAATGGTCGTGGATGGTACAAAATATAATGTGATAATGCGTGTGACTGGTAGTTGTAAAAGGGCTAATCAATGAAACTTCCAATCCTCCTAAGTGCTCTATTACTCAGCACACCACCTGTATTTGCGAATGAGTTCCTTTATATGATGTGCAAGACTAATAGCAATGTGAAGGTTTCAGATCTTAGTTCAGGGGAAATTACTGATGAAGAGGACATGGAGGAATGGTTCTTATTCAAGGTGGATCTTACAAACAAGAAGTTTAGAAATCACATCTCTCCAGAGTGGGTTGATGTAAGGGTGGAAGGTGATCGAATTATTCAAGATGAAAGATACACAAGAGGCAAGCAATCTCTTCATAGCCAAGGATCATTACCACTTACTCTCCCAGGAGCAATCTTCATTCATAACCAGTGGAGAATTCCAACTAAGTTAAGGGTTGCGAAAACAGAGGGTAGTTGTAGTGAGATTGACTCATCAAGATGGGATGAAGAAGTAGAGAGATTTGGCACAAAAGAACCCTCCTAAACACTTTTATTATGAAAATTGACACCAATTACATCCGATACATCTGTGATTGTATTGATCAGAAAGAGAAGGGTTTTGATCCCATTCCTTTAGAGGCTTATCTTGAGGAACTTGCTCAACACGTAAGTCAGCAAGATTTCGTCAATGCCTGTAACGACATCAAATCCATTGATCTAAAGGCATTTACTAATAACCTTGATTTTGGAAATAGTACTCCTGGCAAAGCCTAAACAAGGTCTGCAAAAGTTGTTTAAATAACACTGACCATGACTGATCATCATTAATTAAGGACTATGAATATCATCAGGGATGAGGCAATGGAAGTCCTCAATGCTTGTTCTGATCTTGTTATTAGAAATCAAAAGCTTAGAGGCAAAGAATTGGACGCTTTTATGAATGGAGTGCACCTGATGCAGTATGCCTTCAGAAGGAGTTTAGGAAGGAAGGATGACATCCAAAAGCAGTTTGATCACATCAAGACCTTCGAATCGGTCGAGTTGGCATTAGGTGCCATCTGTGAACTTGAGGCCCTTCTCCTGAAGTGACATGGCAAAGGCAAGATATAAGCAGTTCGTAGGAACCACCATCAATAACTGGTTGCTCTTAGAGGAACTTGGAACTTCAGGAAATACCCCACAGGCAAGATACTCAAGTAGGAAATACAGGGTTCGTCACACCATTACTGGTGAGGTTGGAATTAGAACCATGTCCAGTATCCGTAATAGTAAAAGACCCATCCTTTCCAAGCAACCAAAAGAAGATTTAATTCATCAAAGATTGACTGGAAATCTTTTCAAAATTGCCATCTCCGCCAAGAACGGGGTTTCTTTTTGGAACTAAAATAACGAAGTGGGTGCAAACCAAGCAGGATCAGAAGCAAAATATTGATAGGATTAATTGCTGTGTGGTTAACCCAACCTCTGATGGTAGAAGTGTGGTTTTTACACACTGTTGGTTGGGTTTATCCCATCCATAGATTCAGGGCACACTCCATAAATTGAATCAGTTAATACAAGGAAGTAATGAGCAAGGTACTTGGGATTGATCTGGGAACCACCAACAGTTGTGTTGCAGTTGTAGAAGGTGGTTCTCCAGTGTTGGTGGCTAATGCAGAGGGTTTCAGAACAACCCCCTCTGTTGTTAGTTACACCAAGAGTGATGACCAGTTGGTGGGGCAGATCGCCAAACGCCAAGCGGTAATGAACCCTGAGAACACCTTCTATTCAGTGAAGAGGTTCATTGGACGGAAAGCAGATGAAGTGTCCTCTGAATTAACTGAGGTTTCCTATGGAGTGCAGGCATCTGGGTATGCAGTGAAGATTGACTGCCCTCAGATGGGTAAGCAGTTCTCTCCTGAAGAGGTGTCTGCCAATATCCTTCGCAAGTTGGCAGAGGATGCATCCACCTATCTGGGTGAGAAAGCAACTCAGGCAGTGATCACAGTTCCTGCTTACTTCAATGACTCACAGAGACAGGCAACCAAAGACGCTGGAAAGATCGCTGGACTGGAAGTCCTGAGAATCATCAACGAACCCACTGCAGCTGCTCTTGCTTATGGGCTTGAGAAGCAACAGGAGGGAAGGATCCTGGTGTTTGACCTGGGTGGTGGAACCTTTGATGTCTCCGTATTGGAGATTGCTGATGGGGTGTTTGAAGTCCTCTCCAGTTCTGGTGATGCCCACCTTGGAGGTGATGACTTTGATGCTGTGTTGGTTCAGCACCTTGCAGAGGCCTTCCAGAAGGAGGAAGGTATTGATCTGAGAAAGGATTCACAGGGTCTGCAACGACTCACAGAGGCTGCTGAGAAAGCCAAGATTGAGCTTTCCTCCAGTAGTCAGTCAGAGATTAACCTTCCATTCATCACTGCTACGGATACAGGTCCCAAGCACTTGAATGTCACTGTCACCAGAGCCAAGTTTGAAGGGTTGGCATCTGGGTTGATTGAACGCTGTAAGCAACCAGTGGTTCAGTGCCTGAAGGATGCAGGCATCCAATCCAGTGACATCGATGAAGTTGTCATGGTGGGTGGTAGTTCAAGGATTCCCTCTGTTCAGGAACTGGTGAAGACCCTCACTGGGAAAGACCTGAACCAGACGGTGAACCCTGATGAGGTGGTTGCTGTGGGTGCTGCCATCCAAGGTGGTGTTCTCTCTGGTGAGGTGAAGGACATCCTTCTGTTGGATGTGACTCCTCTCTCTGTTGGAGTGGAAGTGCTTGGTGGAGTGGTTCAAAAGATGATCACTCGGAACACCACTGTTCCCTGTGAGAAGTCAGAGGTTTACTCCACTGCAGTTGATGGGCAAACCTCTGTGGAGATCCATGTTCTCCAGGGTGAGCGAGAGATGGTTGCTGACAACAAATCACTTGGTCAGTTCCGCCTGGATGGGATTCCCTCTGCTCCAAGAGGTGTTCCTCAGATTGAAGTGAAGTTCGCCATTGATGCCAATGGAATCCTTTCTGTCACAGCTAAGGACAAGGGATCTGGCAAGGAGCAATCCATCACCATCTCTGGTGCATCCACCCTCAGTGACTCTGAGGTTGATCAGATGGTCAAGGATGCAGAAGCCAATGCAGATGCAGACAAGGCCAAGCGTGAAGCAATTGACCTGAAGAACCAGGCAGAAGCACTCACCTACCAGGCACAGAAACAGGTTGAGGAATTGGGAGACAAGGTCACTCCTGAACTCAAAACCAAGGTTGAACTGGTGATTGGCGAACTGAAGGAGGCATTGGAACAAGATGACTCCACCAAGATCAAGGCAGGAGTTGAAGCACTCCAGACAGCCCTAATGGAGATGGGTCAGTCGGTTTATCAGTCACAGGAACAACCACCCACTTCAAGCTCCTCTGACGAACCAATAGATGCCGAAGTGATTGACGTCTGATCAAAGAACACCCCACTCAAAAGGTGGGGTTTCTTTTTGGAATCTAATTCCAGGAATACTTGTCATTATAGGTTTGTATTGCCAGATTATGAGTATTCACCTCTTTTCAAACAAATGCTTACTGGTGCAGATCTTCTATCCAAGGTCAAGGATCTTGGTGATGTCTCCAAGACTGACTTGGCAACTGCCTGTGGTTATGTCTCCAAGAAGAAGGATGGCAGTGACAGGGTCAACTTCACTGCCTTCTATGAGGCACTGCTGAATGCCAAGGGCATCGATCTCGGTGGTGGCTCTGGTGGCATCGGTAAAGGAGGCAGGAAACTCTCCTACACAGCAACCGTTCAAGGCAATGGCAACTTGCTCGTAGGCAAGGCATACACCGCCATGCTTGATCTACAGCCTGGCGACGAGTTCGAAATCAAGCTTAGCAAGAAGAGCGTTCGTTTGATCCCGGTTGGAGCAGAGGAAGAAGTCGAAGAGTGATCTGTTAGTCACAAGGAACCATCAGGTACTCGTTACGGGGTGCCTTTTTAATGCCTGATCCAGGATTCCTTCTTACCTTTGTGGAAACAGAACTCCAAATAAATGTCTCGCAGGACTATTGCCATTGCTGCGGCACTGTCTGTGCTTGCTCTTGGGTCGTCGTTGAATGTCGTTCGTGCGAACCCTTCATTTGATCGATATGTTGATCAAGGGGTTGAAAGATACAACTCAGGCAATTATCGAGGAGCACTTGCTGCTTACACGAAGGCTATAGAAATTGAACCTCAGATTGCTGAACTCTACAACTACCGTGGAGATGCAAAGAGAAATTTACTAGATTTTCAAGGAGCAATTGCTGATTACACGAAAGCAATTGAGATCAATCCTCAGCATGCCGATGTCTACAGCAATCGTGGTATTGCCAAGTATGATTTAAAAGACTATCAAGCAGCAATTGCTGATTACGATAAGGCAATAGAGATTAATCCAGAACTTGTCGATGCCTACACCAATCGTGGAATTAATAGAGAAGTAGTAAATGATCTTCAGGGTGCCTGCCGTGATTGGAGAAAAGCAGTAGATCTTGGCAATAAACGCCCTGCTGAATGGGTGAAGGAGGACTGTTAGGGATTCGTTTCTAATCACACAATAAGGTTCGCACCTTTATCCCTATGCAGATTAAATGATGGTTCAGATTAATACAAGCAGTCAAAATCACAGAAGACTTTTTCTTGATCAAATCAAAGCGATCATGATTGCCCTTGTAATTACCACACATACCGCTTTACTCGGTCGACTTGCATCCACAGGAGTCGATAAAATTATTCAAGCTGCACCGATATTCGAAAGCATTGATCTTTGGCTCACTTGGGTATGCAACACTTTCTATATGAATATTTTATTTTTGATTTCTGGATACCTTTTACCACCTTCAATCAAGAAAAGAGGATTACGTGACTTTATCTTTAAACGCTTGATTCGGCTTGGAATTCCGTTAACAGCTGCAGTATTTTTGATCAATAACCTACTACCTGTTGGAGGTCTACTAATACCCGACAGTCCTGCATTTGGTCAAAGCCTCGACACACTCCCACTATTCAGAATAGGACCTCAATGGTTTCTTTTAGTCTTAATCTCATTCAATGGAATTTACTGCATATGGGCGTGGCTTCGTAAAAGCAACTTCTCAATCAATTTAAAACAATCAGTTCCTGGCTGGAGATCCTGGCTACTAAGTGCTGCAATACTGGGTGTAATAGAAACCATAATGGGTAGTCATTCAGAATTCTGGACAAGACTTAAGGATGCAAATTTTGACGGACTTGGATATCAGGGAATGCACTTATTGACCTATGCTTTTTTATTTGCATTGGGTTGCAAGGCAGCATCCCATCACTGGCTTGAACGAATTAATAAGCAGCTTGCACTCCGATGGTTTCAGGGCTCCTTAATCGTTAGCTTTGCTGTTCTTGCGTTGATGCTTACCAGCACAGATGGAGGTAGCCATGAAGAATTGCTTAATCATGCCTGGCCTATTTTATCGTGCCTGATTCCCTTTGTTGGCTGGGGCTATATCGCTATTTTTTTGCATTGGACGCAACATCACGAATCCATCGGCGGGACGTGGCTAGCAAAGGCTGGTAGAGATAGCTTTGGCGCCTACTTAATACATATGCCAATACTCTATATAGCCATAATAAGTGTTTATCTTTTGGGATTACATAACATCTGGTTGCTTAGCATATCAGCCAGCTTCTTGGCGGTTGTTTTAGCTTTTTGGGGAAGCCATCTATTACGACGTAGTTTCCTTATCCGTCGAATCATCTAGCTTCAATTTCAAGTGGTTCCGAGGTGGATTGAATGAAGATTCCTACTGGGCAAGTGGTTGGTATGGAGCGCCTTCGAACCTTGGCGGTATCCGTATCAAGAGAGGTGACTACGTGCCCTGTCGTGTGGCCGACTGGCGAGTGGTGTTCTCAGAACCTGCAGACATGAAGGTTGGACCCGAGGTTCCAGAAGGAGCTCTATGAAAGTTTGTACCTACTGACCCGAGGTGACTGCTAATACTGAGGAAGCCCTGGAAAGGTCCTGAAACCGTACCTCTGAGGTCGGTTGCCCCCTACTTGCTGCGTTGCAACAGGCCTAGAACGAAGAAGTCCCTCCCGGAGACATCCATGACTCAAGAACAAGACAAGCAGAAGGACAGGAAGGAAGAGATGTCGAAGATGGATCTTGAAGGCATATCCGGTTCTGGTGCTAACGCACGTGATCGAGCTTCAGGATTAGCCAATCCAATCACTGGTGACGTCTCTGCTCCCAGTTATTCTCTAACGGTGGAAGAGTTAAAGGGTGTCAGTGGCGGAAAACGAGCAAGATGTAATGGAGCAGTTGATCTGATTAGAGGAGATCTAGGGATGATGCCTGCTGCTAGACCTGCTGATACTCATGAATAGGGAGGAGGAATAACCCACACTCTCGCAGACAATTCGGACCATGCATACAGCTTCGGATGACTGAAGAACAAGCCAAGAAACAGGATGCCAAGCAAGAGCCAGTCAAGGAAGAGCTGACTGACGAAGAGTTGTCAGGACTTTCCGGAGGAAAAGAGGAGATCACATTTGACTCAGAAGATAGCTCTGACCACAGGTGCCCCTCTTGCTAACACTCCTGTAACTCAATAG
>QCUI01000047.1 GCA_003210775.1 Synechococcus sp. AG-679-A04 | reverse complement strand
CAAAATATCCGGAAGACTGAACCAGCAGCCGAGCCTGAGAAGCTGCGGATCACCAGCAGCCTGGGAGGATCAGCCAGGGAGCTGTTGAACGAGGATGGCACCCAGCGCTGATTCACCGAGGCCGCTAGCCCTGAACGCTGTCAACACCACCTCCATCCAGCAGATGGGAGCGTCACTTGCACTGGGCCTGTCGGTGAGTGCCTGGCCCTTGCTTCAGCAGCTGCAACAGGCAGGCCAGGCTGATCGAGTGGGGCTGACACCTCTGGCGGCCGCAGCACTCAAGAACCCTCCCTGCGACTTGTTGATCGCACCGGCTGCGGAACTTCTAACGAGCCAGTGGCGGAGCGGAGGGCCCACGATCGTGATCGGAGCACTGGGCGCCGTCACACGACTGATCGCACCTTTGCTGAGCGACAAGCAGAACGACCCTGCCGTGGTGGTGATGGATGCACGCGGTCAACAGATTGTGCCCCTGATTGGTGGCCATGCAGCAGGAGCGGAGCAGCTGGCCCATGCCCTGGCTGCGGCACTGGGGGGACAGGTCGTGCTGACCGGTGATGCAGCGAGCCAGCAGCGCCTGGCTCTCGACGCTTTCGGAGAAGCCTGGGGATGGGTGCGTGGCGGCACGTCAAAGAACTGGCATGAACTCATGCTCTCCCAGGCCTCTGGACAACAGTTGACTGTTTTTCAGCAAACAGGAACGGACCTCTGGCGCAGCAGTGCCGCCGGTCAGGGCTTGGGCGTTGCCGCAGGCACCGAACAAGGGTTTGCGCTCGCCATCGGTCCGCGCTCCGACGGGGCTCCCTGTCGCTGGCATCCAGCCACGCTCTGGATCGGCATCGGCTGCGAACGCCTGAGCAGCCTTGAACTGATTGAAAGAGCCGTGGATCACGCTCTTGAATCTGCAGGACTGGCCAAGGAGGCAGTGGCAGGCATCAGCAGCATTGAGGCCAAGGGTGACGAGCCGGCCCTGCTGCACCTCTGTGAGCATCGGAATTGGCCTCTGCGACTGTTCGGTGGCCCTGCCCTCGCCGATGTCACCGTACCCACGCCCTCTGAAGTAGTGAAAGCGGAGATGGGCACAGCATCCGTTGCGGAAGCCTCGGCACTTCTGGCATCTGGAGAGGACGCACAGCTGTTGCAGGCCAAACGGATCTTTCATGCCGAGGGCAGCGAACAGGGCGCCGTGACGGTGGCGATCGCAGAGGCCGCCAATCCCTTGGCACCCAAGAAGGGAGAGCTACATCTGATCGGCAGTGGGCCGGGGTCACTGCAACTGCTGACTGCCGATGCTCGCGAAGCGCTCAGCCGCTGCATCCTCTGGGTGGGATATGGCCTTTACCTGGATCTGCTTGAACCGCTGCGGCGCTGCGATCAGGTCCGATTAGACGGACAACTCACCCGGGAACGGGATCGCTGCTGGCAAGCGCTGAATCTCGCCCGCCAGGGCGGCCGTGTTGCGCTGATCTCCTCCGGAGACAGCGGCATCTACGGCATGGCCGGGCTTGCGCTTCAGCTTTGGATGGACCTGCCTGAGACAGAACGTCCTCAGTTTCAGGTGCATCCGGGTCTCTCCGCACTGCAGCTGGCTGCAGCCAGGGCAGGGGCACCACTGATGCATGACTTCTGCACCATCTCTCTCAGCGATCGGCTCACACCCTGGGAGGTGATCGAACGACGAATCGAGGCAGCTGCCACTGGAGATTTTGTGGTGGCGCTCTACAACCCTCGCTCCAAGGAACGCGACTGGCAATTGGCAAGGGCCATGGAGATTCTGCTCTGCACGCGTCCGATGACCACTCCTGTGGTGATGGCACGCCAGCTCGGACGCAGCGACGAGCACGTCAGCATTCACAACCTGGGCAACCTGCGGCCCGAAGACGTGGACATGCTTACGGTGTTGGTAATAGGAAACAGCAGCAGTCGTGCTCAGGACGGCCGCATGGTGACCCCCAGGGGTTACCCAGGTGCCTCCCTGAGCTGATGACGACCTAGTGCAGTCGGGATGACAGGATTCGAACCTGCGGCCCCTTCGTCCCGAACGAAGTGCGCTACCAAGCTGCGCCACATCCCGATGGCCCGACTGTAGAAGATGACCTCAGTTCTGAAACCTGACTGGTTGCGCGTCAAAGCCCCTCAGCGGGAACGCATCGGAGCTGTTGCCGACCTGCTTCTTGACCTCAAGCTCAACACGGTCTGCCAGGAAGCCAGTTGTCCAAATATCGGTGAATGCTTCGCCGGGGGAACCGCCACATTTTTAATCATGGGACCGGGCTGCACGCGTGCCTGTCCCTACTGCGACATCGACTTCGACAAGAGCGTTCGAGCCCTGGACCCCACTGAACCGGAACGTCTCGGTGAAGCGGTATCCCGGCTGAAACTGAAGCATGTGGTGATCACCTCGGTGAATCGCGACGATCTGAGTGATGGAGGAGCCAGCCAGTTCGTTGCCTGCATCGAACAGGTGAAACAACGCTCTCCATTCACCACAATCGAACTGCTGATCCCAGACCTCTGTGGAAATTGGGACGCGTTGGCAACGGTGATGGACGCTGCGCCGCACGTGCTCAACCACAACATCGAAACGGTTCCACGCCTTTACAAAAGAGCTCGACCTCAGGGCCGTTACGAACGCTCTCTTGAACTGCTGAAACGGGTGAGGGATGGATGGCCTAGGTCGTACAGCAAATCCGGTCTGATGGTGGGTCTCGGAGAAAGCGATGAGGAGGTCATCGGAGTGCTGCGCGACTTGCGCGCGCACCGAGTCGACATTGTGACCATTGGCCAGTACCTCTCTCCCGGCCCAAGGCACTTACCTGTGAACCGCTTCGTGACTCCTGAACAGTTCGACCGTTATCGGCGCATTGGAGAAGAAGAGCTGGGTTGTCTGCAAGTAGTGAGCAGTCCACTAACGCGCAGCAGCTATCACGCCGGCGAAGTGCAACGCCTGATGATCAGCCACCCACGCTGACGATCAGAGCTCATCGCCGCCGATCTGGATCCATTCCTGCAACTGCCAGGTCACCAGTCCGGACTGAATCATCGGGTCGGCCTGCACCCAGCGGTGAGCGTCTTCAAAGCTGCTGGCTTCAAAAATCAACAAGCCACCGCCGCCGGGCCGCTGCTCAGCATCCACCAGATAACCGCTATGGATGCGACGTCCGCTGTTGCAATGGGACAACACCCATTGACGATGGGCGTTGAGGTGAGGCCGCTTCTGCTCAATCGGCAGGGCGGCCGTCTCCGGGGTGAAGGTTTCTGTTTTGATGAACCAGGGCATGGTGCGGAGGATCGATCAAGCCGCAACGGCCTGCTTATCCGCAAGCCCCATGGCAGCCCGTTCGCTGGGTGGGACCAGAACCTTGAAATGGCTTCTTGCTGCAGACCAATCAGAAAGGAGAGCCAACGCCTTCTCACTGCCGGTGGCCTCGACATGCAGCTCAAGTAGACCCTTGAGGGTGGCCTCCTGCTCCAATGTGGTGATGGGGCACACATCCACGATCTCCGGATTCACGCGTGGAGTAACCCGATCACCTTCATCCAGAAGGAACGTGACGCCACCGGTCATCCCAGCACCAACGTTGCGGCCAGTGCTGCCGAGCACCACCACAACACCTCCGGTCATGTACTCACAGCAATGGTCGCCGGCACCCTCAACCACCGTACGGGCACCGCTGTTGCGTACACCGAAGCGCTCGCCGGCGCGCCCATGAGCGAACAGCTCACCACCGGTTGCTCCATACAGACAGGTGTTGCCAAGAATGACCTGATCACCGGGATTAGCGGTGGAATCAGATGGCACAAGCGTGATGCGACCACTATTCATGCCCTTACCGACGTAGTCGTTGGCTTCGCCTTCAAGACGCACATTCATGCCCTGAACGAGAAAAGCCCCGAAGCTTTGACCAGCAGCTCCGCGGAAGGTGAGATCCAGCTGGCCTAAAAAGCCGCGATTGCCGTAGCGCTGGGCAATCTCACCGGCCAGACGTGCGCAAACACTCCGGTCGGTGTTGATGATCTCAACTGTGCGACGAATGGATTGCTGACTCCCAATGGCAGCCATCAGCTCGGGGTCGGCCAACAGTTGGTCTTCGAGAATGGGCCCATTGCCATGGGCTTCAGCACTGTGGATTAGCCATGAGCGATCTTCAGAACCACTGATCGGTGCAAGCAGGCTGGAGAGATCCACGCACTTGGTTTTGGCCAGAGACACACCTCTGGGCTTAAGGAGGTCGCTGCGACCAATGAGATCCTCCAATCGGGCCACACCCAGCAGACTCATCAGCTGACGGACCTCTTCGGCGACGTACCAGAAAAAATTCACAACGTGCTCAGGCACTCCCGTGAAGCGCTGACGCAGGTTCTCCTTCTGTGTCGCTACACCAACCGGGCAGCTGTTGAGGTGACAAACACGAGCCATCACGCAGCCTTCGGCGATCATGGCGATCGAACCAAAGCCATACTCCTCAGCACCGAGCAGAGCAGCGATCACCACATCCCAGCCGGTCTTGAGACCACCATCGGATCTCAGCAGAACTCTGTCGCGAAGGCCGTTCTCCAGCAGGGCGCGATGCACTTCTGTGAGGCCCAGTTCCCAGGGCCCACCCGCGTGCTTGATCGAACTCAGCGGGGAAGCACCTGTGCCGCCGTCGTGACCAGAGATTTGGATCACGTCCGCGTTGGCCTTAGCCACACCGGCAGCGATGGTGCCGATACCGATCTCGGCGACCAGTTTGACGCTGACCGGCGCCGAAGGATGCACCTGGTGCAGGTCATGGATCAGCTGGGCCAGATCTTCGATCGAATAGATGTCGTGATGAGGTGGCGGAGAAATCAAAGCGACACCAGGCTTGCTGTTGCGAAGCCAGGCGATGTACTTGTCCACTTTCGGACCGGGGAGCTGGCCTCCCTCTCCAGGCTTGGCACCCTGAGCCACCTTGATTTCCAGCTGCTTACCGCTCCTCAGATATTCAGCCGTCACACCGAAGCGGCCTGAGGCAATCTGTTTGATCGCTGAGCAGGCGGTATCACCGTTCTGAAGCCCACCGATGCTGGGAAAGGCGACGGACCGACCGACGTCATCCACATCGTTTAGCACCTGGAAGCGGGCTGGGTCTTCACCACCCTCGCCGCTGTTGCTCTTGCCACCGATGCGATTCATGGCAACCGCCAGCACCTCGTGCGCTTCACGAGAAAGAGCTCCGAGGCTCATACCGCCGGTACAGAAACGGGTGCAGATTCTTTCGACGCTCTCCACCTGATCCAGAGGCAACGGCGTGGACGCGACCTTGAACTCCAGCAGGTCACGCAGCGCCATCACCGGACGGTTCTCCAGCAAGGTCTTGTAGGTGGAGAAATGGTCATAGCCGGGGCCCTGGGCCACAGCCTTGTGCAGGGCCTTGGAGAGTTCAGGGTTGTTGCGGTGATACTCCCCACCGTTGCGGTATTGAACAAAACCCATGAACTCAAGCTTGCTGCGGTTCAGCTCGGGGAAGGCCTTGGCATGCATCGAGAGTGTTTCGTTCGCCAGTTCCGCAAGGGTCATGCCGGCAACCCGGCTGGTCGTGCCACTAAAGGCGGTCTCGATCACATCGGCACCCAGCCCGATCGCCTCGAAGATCTGAGCACCGTGATAGCTGGCCAGCAAAGAAATGCCGATCTTGGACAGAATTTTTCTGAGACCGTTCTCCAGAGAGAGACGCACATTGGCCTGAACCTGATCAGCACTGAGGTCGGGAAGCTTTCCCTGCTCAATCCGCTTTCTCGTTTTGGGATGTTGGAGCCAATGACGGGTGGTTTCCCAGGTCAACCATGGACAAACGGCACTGGCGCCATAGCCGATGAGGCAGGCCATGTGATGTGTGCTCCAGCACTGAGCGGTGTCCACCACAAGGGAGCAGCGCAGTCTCAGCTTGCGTCGCAGCAGATGGTGGTGGACGGAGCCAACGGCGAGAAGTGCCGGCATCGCCACCGTGGTTGCAGTCAGTGATGTGGGCTCAGCGTTGGCATCAACGCGGTCGGAGAGCACCAGAACCTGTGCCCCATCCTGCACGGCTTGCTCAGCCGCATGGCACAAGTCATCAAGAACGGTTCGAAATCCACCAGTGCAGGATTCAACTGTCACCTGGGTGGAGAGGAACTGAACCGGAAGACCTTGCTGGCTGATCTCTTCCAGTTCGGCCTCATTGAGAACCGGGGTATCGAGGTGAATCACCGAAGCGGCTTCCGCCTGAGGCTTCAACGCCGGACGACGCTCACCTAGATGCATCTCCAGACTCATCACCAGTTGTTCCCGCAGGGGATCGATCGGCGGATTGGTGACCTGAGCGAAACGCTGCTTGAAGTAGTCGTAAAGCAGATGAGGCTTATCCGAGAGCACCGCCAGTGGAATGTCATCACCCATGCAAAAGGTGGGCTCCTTCCCTAGGGAGGCCATATCTCCGATGATCAGATCGAAATCCTCCGCGGTGAAGCCCATGGCTGTCTGCAGTCTCAGCAGATCGAGTTCTCCGACCTGCTGAGACTTGGTCCAGGATTGCGGAGGCACATTGCGGCGGTGTTGCTTCAGCCAATCGCCGTAGGGAAAACGTGCAGCAGCGTCTTCCTTGACCAACCAGTTGTCAAGCAGCTGGCCGGTCTGCAGATCAACCGCCAACATCTGGCCAGGACCGAGCCGACCTTTTTGGACCACGGTCTTGCCGCTGAGATCCACCACACCGGTCTCGGATCCCATAATCACGAAGCCATCCTCCGTGGAGCACCAGCGAGCGGGACGCAGACCGTTGCGATCCAGGGTGGCCCCAACCCGCTTGCCATCAGCGAACACCAACAAAGCCGGGCCATCCCAGGGCTCCTGAATACCAGCGTTGAATTCATACATGGCCGTCACATCAGGACGGCTGTCGAGGTCGGGCTGGTTGCGGAACGCTTCAGGGACAAGGGTGATCAGGCTGTCAGTGACAGATCGACCACTGCGAACCATCAGCTCGAGGGTGGCGTCGAGGTTGGCGGAATCGCTGAAAGCAGGATTCACCACGGGGTTGAGGTCGTCCGCTGCTTCTCCCCAGACTCCAGCGAGACTGGCTTCAGAGGCCTTAGCCCAGTTGAGATTGCCCAGCAGAGTATTGATCTCACCGTTGTGGCCCAACAACCGCATCGGCTGGGCCAAGGGCCAGCGGGGAAGAGTATTGGTGCTGAAGCGCCTGTGATACACCGCGAAGCTCACTTCAAAACGGGAATCACGCAGATCGGCGTAGTACTTCGCGAGCACTTCCGATCGCACCATGCCCTTGTAGACGACGGTTCGGCTGCTAAGGGACGCCACATAAAAATCACGTGATCCTTCAAACCCCCACGATTCCCTTGCCATGGCGCCAACGCGCCTCCGGAGACGTAGGAGCAACGCCTCGAAGGCATCAGCTTCAGCCTCCCCCTTGACCAACCACTGCTCAATAACCGGAGCCGTTTCACGAGCCATGGGCCCAAGCACAGCTGAATCGACAGGCACCTCACGCCAGCCGGCGAACTGCAGACCAAGGGCAACGGCTTCCGCTTCAAAAAATTGGCGAGCCTGCTGACGACGTTCAGCATCTGTGGGCAGGAACATCATGCCAAGCCCTTTGGCATCAGCGGCTTCCGGCCAGATCGCCCTGAGATACGTCCATGGAATTTCACACAAAACGCCCGCACCATCTCCGGAGTCAGAGTCACCACCGCAGCCACCGCGGTGTTCCATGCAACCGAGGCCACGCAGGGCCTGCTGCAACACCCAGTGGCTGCGATGCCCCTGCATCTGGGCCAGGAACCCCACTCCACAGGCATCCTTTTCACCGGCCACCGCCTGGGGCGCAGCGCTGTCGCTGTAAGGCCAGGGGGAGCCTGTGAGGTGAGTCATGACCTGGATAACAGTCGGGCTGACTCCGCTCTGGATGCAACATCCATCACGAAGCAAATTCGATCCTAAGGATTGGCCACCCCGGCTAGCCTTTGAGGATGTTCCTGTCGCCTCCTCCTCCAGTCCCGGTTGCCGAAGTGCGCACAGCCAACCGAGTCACCGGCAGCGAAGTGAAGGTTGGAGGTCTTGTTTCCAAGGGGGCTTGGCAGTGGGTCGGAAACGACCAACGCTCACCACTCCAGATCTGGATTCCCCTCGATCTGCTGATCGGACGACTCGGCTTCCAGCGGGTTGGCACAGCAAGGGGCGAAGCCCTGGAGTGGTTTGGTCAACGCGTCCCTTTAGAGACGCTGACCAAACGATCTCTTGACGATGAGGTGGCGATTGACGCATCACCCTGGTTCAAGAGATTGAATGTCGCGACCAGCCATCGAAATGGTGTCCTGTCGATCTCGCTGAAAGCACCCAGGGTTCAAAAGCTGCGTCAGGGGCGCGGCAGCACAGCGGGGCGGCTGGTGCTCGATCTCAGCGGGCCAGCGCTGGTGCAACGGCAAAACGACGACTTGTTGCTCGGGGTTTTGATCACTGCCGCCCAGGAAGCCAAGTTGCGCGGTATTGGCCTAAAGGCCAAACGCGATCGGCAGGGCCTACGACTTGAGGGCAGTGCCGATCGTCCGACGCTCACCCTTGCCTCACCCTGGCGACTTGTGATCGATGGGTTGAGAAGCTCGCGTACCAAACGAGTTCGTTCCTCAGGGAATGCGTTGCAGTCGGCTCTGCTCAATCCAGAGATCCAGGCGGCAAGCCGCAACGGACTTGTGCTGGATGCCCGCACGTTTCGCGTGGGAGTGAAGCCGATCAAGATTTACAGGGCAGGTGTTCCCTTCAACAGCTCAACGCTCGAGCTGCGACCACTCGCTGCTCGAGGGGCACAAACCGGGATTCGCTTTCTCAGCCAACTGGCCCAACCTGAACAGGCTTTGTTGGCAGTGAATGGGGGGTTCTTCAATCGGGTTCGTCAGCTACCCCTGGGCGCCCTGCGTGTGGATGGCACCTGGCTTTCGGGACCGATTCTCAACCGGGGGGCCATCGGCTGGACGGCAGGGAACAAGCTGCTGTTCAACCGTCTGCGCCTCGACCAGTCCATGCAGGTCAACGGAGGACGTCGCTGGGGGCTGGGGTTTCTCAACAGCGGTTATGTCCAGCGCGGGTTGAGTCGGTACACCCGGGCATGGGGTCCTGTCTACAAGGCCCTGAGCGGCGAGGAGCAGGCCATCACCGTGAGGGATGGCGTCACCCTCGACCACCACGAGCGCGCCGAATTGAGCCTGGGGGTTCCTCTGACAGCCGGAACGTCCCTGATCGTTTCGCGCGCTGGAGCGCCGCTTCCCGCTCAACCAGGTGATCGGGTCAGCATCAGCCTGCGGCCATCCAGTCCGGTCGGAGACCAGCCGCAGGTGCTGGCTGGTGGTCCTCTTCTGCTGAAGAATGGTCAAGCTGTCCTGCGAGGTCGTCAGGAAGGATTCAGTGCCGGATTCCTATCCCTTTCAGCTCCGCGAACGGTCGTCGCACAGGACCGAAGTCATGTGTGGCTGATGACACTCGAAGGCACTTCAGGCAGTGATCCCACGCTGCTGGAAACGACCCTGGCTCTTCAGCAGCTGGGAATGCTCGACGCCCTCAACCTCGACGGTGGTAGCTCCACCACACTCCTTGCAGCCAATCGAACCGTGATGACCGGTCGTGGCGTGACGCCGAGGGTGCAGAACGGTCTTGGGCTGGTTCGCCGCTGATCAACGGCTGGCAAACTGAATCCTTTCCTGAACTTCGGTCCATGGGCGCCACGCTGCAAATCACCGCAACTGCAGCCGCCGAACTGGGGCGTCAGGCCGCTGTTGCAGGCACCCCAGGAGTGATGCATCTGGATCTCACGGCAGGGCAATGTGAGCAGAACATCTTCCGTCTTCAGCCAGGCAAGCTCAGCGGAACACCCGTCGCCAGATCAGAGGGAGTCACCCTGCATGTTCCCGATGCTCAGCACGAGTTGCTGGAGGGGCTGACACTGGATTATCGAAGTGACATCAGTGGCGGAGGCTTTCTGATCGTGAGCGGCGATGCCGTGCGCTGCTGTGCCTGCGGTAGTGCTTTCAGCCGCCTTTGATCTGAAAAGGCAGGTCGAACCAGTATTGTGTTGGATTGTCGAACAGGTCGGATCTCCGGCCGCTACGCGACCGTCGATGCCAACCATTCAGCAACTGATCCGGACCGAGCGCCAGAGCTCAAAGGCGAAAACCAAATCGCCAGCTCTGAAAGCCTGCCCCGAACGCCGTGGTGTTTGCACCCGTGTGTACACATCCACCCCCAAGAAGCCCAATTCGGCTTTGCGCAAAGTGGCGCGTGTGCGGCTCACCTCCGGATTCGAGGTCACCGCCTACATCGGCGGCATTGGCCACAACCTGCAAGAGCACTCGGTTGTGCTGATCCGTGGCGGTCGCGTCAAGGATCTCCCCGGAGTTCGTTATCACATCATTCGCGGAACTCTTGATACCGCAGGGGTCAAGGACCGCCGTCAGTCCCGTTCCAAGTACGGCGCCAAGTCTCCGAAGGAATGATTGCCAACGGTCCGCCTTCTGGATCGTTTCCGCCCATCACCTTCACCCTTCCCCGTTCCTTCTTCATTTGACAGTCCATGTCACGCCGTAACGCCGCCGTTAAGCGCCCGGTCCTTCCCGATCCCCAGTTCAACAACCGACTTGCCACGATGCTTGTGGCTCGGTTGATGAAGCATGGCAAGAAGTCCACGGCGCAGCGAATCCTGTCCGATGCCTTCAGCCTGATCGGCGACCGCACCGGTGGCGATCCCATCGAACTCTTCGAGACGGCCGTGAAAAACGCGACTCCTCTTGTTGAAGTGCGGGCCCGACGCGTCGGTGGTGCTACCTATCAGGTGCCCATGGAAGTGCGCCAGGAGCGCGGCACAGCCATGGCGCTGCGTTGGCTTGTGAGTTTCTCCCGTGCTCGGAATGGCCGCAGCATGGCTCAGAAGCTTGCTGGTGAACTGATGGATGCTGCCAATGAAGCCGGCAGTGCCGTTCGCAAGCGCGAAGAAACCCACAAGATGGCTGAAGCCAACAAGGCTTTCGCCCACTACCGCTACTGATCCAACCCCGCTCTGAAGCCTCGCTTGCTCGGGGCGGACCTGTAGGATCTCACACGCCTTTTTACGCCCACCCCGGAGTTTCCTGTGGCTCGCGCCTTTCCCCTGGAACGCGTCAGAAATATTGGTATCGCTGCCCACATTGATGCTGGTAAAACCACCACGACAGAACGAATTTTGTTCTATTCAGGGGTGGTTCACAAGATCGGTGAAGTGCACGACGGTGCAGCGGTGACCGACTGGATGGCCCAGGAGCGTGAGCGGGGCATCACCATCACCGCTGCGGCAATTTCTACCAGCTGGAAAGACCACCGCATCAACATCATTGATACACCTGGTCACGTGGACTTCACCATTGAGGTGGAGCGCTCCATGCGTGTGCTTGATGGCGTAATCGCTGTGTTCTGTGCCGTCGGAGGAGTTCAGCCTCAGTCGGAAACTGTCTGGCGACAGGCCGATCGCTACTCCGTACCCCGGATGGTGTTCGTCAACAAGATGGACCGCACCGGCGCCGACTTCCTCAAAGTCCACGGGCAGATCAAGGATCGCCTCAAGGCCAATGCCGTTCCAATTCAGCTGCCCATCGGCGCTGAGGGCGAGCTGAGCGGCATCATTGATCTCGTTGCCAATCAGGCGCACATCTACAAAGACGATCTCGGTCAGAACATCGAGGTCACCGATGTCCCGGCGGACATGAAGGCTCAGGTGGATGAGTGGCGCAATGTTCTGATGGAAACCGTTGCGGAGAACGACGAAAATCTGATTGAGAAATTCCTAGAAACCGGTGAGCTCTCGATCGATGAACTGAAGAACGGCATTCGTGTGGGAGTTCTGAAGCATGGTCTTGTGCCTGTGCTTTGTGGCTCAGCCTTTAAGAACAAAGGTGTGCAGCTTGTTCTCGACGCAGTTGTCGACTACCTGCCCGCCCCTGTTGATGTTCCTCCGATCCAGGGAATCCTGCCCAATGGCAAAGAGGCTGTTCGTCCGTCCGACGACAAAGCCCCCTTCAGTGCTCTGGCCTTCAAGGTCATGGCTGATCCCTACGGCAAGCTCACCTTTGTTCGGATGTACTCCGGTGTTCTCGAGAAGGGCAGCTATGTGCTCAATTCAACCAAGGACAACAAAGAGCGCATCTCCAGGCTGGTGGTACTGAAGGCCGACGACCGCGAGGAAGTCGATGCACTGCGCGCCGGCGATCTGGGCGCTGTTCTGGGTCTGAAGAACACAACCACAGGCGACACCCTGTGTTCCGTTGAAGATCCGATTGTCCTGGAGACCCTGTTCGTTCCAGAACCGGTCATCTCCGTGGCGGTTGAACCCAAAACGAAGGGTGACATGGAGAAACTCTCCAAAGCTCTGGTCTCACTGGCGGAGGAAGACCCCACCTTCCGCGTCAGAACTGATTCAGAGACTGGCCAGACCGTGATTGCCGGAATGGGAGAGCTCCACCTGGAAATCCTGGTGGACCGGATGCTTCGTGAATTCAAGGTGGAGGCCAATATCGGTGCTCCTCAGGTCTCCTATCGCGAAACCATTCGCGCCTCATCACGAGGCGAGGGCAAGTTCTCTCGTCAGACAGGTGGTAAGGGTCAGTACGGCCACGTGGTGATCGAAATGGAGCCGGGCGAACCGGAATCCGGCTTTGAATTCGTCAACAAGATTGTTGGCGGTGTCGTTCCTAAGGAATTCATCAAGCCCTCCGAAATGGGCATGAAGGAGACCTGTGAGTCCGGCGTGATCGCCGGATTCCCGATGATCGACGTCAAAGTCACCATGATCGACGGTTCATACCACGATGTGGACTCGTCGGAAATGGCATTCAAAATTGCCGGTTCGATGGCCTTCAAGGATGCGGTCAAGAAGTGCAATCCGGTGCTTCTTGAGCCGATGATGAAGGTCGAGGTCGAGGTCCCCGAGGATTTCCTCGGCTCGATCATCGGCGACCTGTCCTCCCGCAGGGGCCAGGTCGAAGGTCAGGCAATTGACGATGGCACGTCAAAGGTCTCGTCAAAGGTGCCCTTGGCCGAGATGTTCGGCTATGCCACCGAGCTCCGATCCATGACCCAGGGTCGGGGTATTTTCTCGATGGAATTCAGCCACTATGAGGATGTTCCTCGCAACGTGGCCGAGGCCATCATCTCCAAGAATCAGGGCAATTCCTGATCTCTACCCCCCTTTAATTTCACCCCCGATTCTTTAACCAAAATGGCACGCGAGAAGTTCGAAAGGAACAAGCCCCACGTCAACATCGGCACCATCGGCCACGTTGACCATGGCAAGACCACCCTGACCGCCGCGATCACCAATGTGCTCGCCAAAAAGGGACAGGCAGAGGTCCAGAACTACGCCGATATTGACGGTGCTCCTGAGGAGCGCGAGCGCGGCATCACCATCAACACCGCTCACGTCGAATACGAGACCGACTCCCGTCATTACGCCCACGTGGACTGCCCCGGCCACGCGGACTACGTCAAGAACATGATCACCGGTGCCGCTCAGATGGACGGCGCCATTCTCGTTTGTGCCGCCACCGACGGCCCGATGGCCCAGACCAAGGAGCACATTCTGCTGGCCAAGCAAGTGGGCGTACCTGCTCTGGTGGTTGCACTGAACAAGTGCGACATGGTCGATGACGAAGAGATCATCGAACTGGTAGAGATGGAGATCCGCGAACTGCTCTCCAGCTACGACTTCCCAGGCGACGATATCCCTGTGGTTCAGGTCTCAGGCCTGAAGGCGATTGAAGGCGAAGCTGCGTGGGAAGCCAAGATCGAAGAATTGATGGCGGCAGTTGATGCCAACATCCCCGAGCCCGAGCGCGAAGTCGATAAGCCCTTCCTCATGGCTATTGAGGATGTCTTCTCCATCACTGGCCGTGGCACTGTTGCCACAGGCCGGATCGAGCGCGGCATGGTCAAAGTTGGCGAAGAAGTCGAAGTCGTCGGCATCAGAGAGCCTCGGAAAACCACCGTCACCGGCGTGGAAATGTTCCGCAAGCTTCTCGATGAGGGCATGGCTGGAGACAATGTCGGTCTGCTGCTTCGCGGCATTCAGAAGGAAGACATCGAGCGTGGCATGGTGCTCGTCAAGCCTGGCTCGATCACCCCTCACACCAAGTTTGAGGGTCAGGTTTACGTCCTCAAAAAAGAAGAAGGTGGTCGCCATACGCCTTTCTTCGCTGGCTACCGCCCGCAGTTCTACATCCGCACCACCGACGTGACCGGTCAGATCACCGCCTTCACCGCGGAAGATGGCAGCAACGTGGAAATGGTGATGCCCGGAGATAACATCCAGATGACTGGCGAATTGATCTGTCCAGTCGCCATGGAAATGGGCATGCGCTTTGCCATCCGTGAGGGTGGTCGCACCATCGGTGCAGGCGTTGTCTCCAAGATCATCGAGTGATCTCACTGTGATGATTGGAAGGATGGTCTGACCGTTGTCAGGCCATCCCCTAGCATTCCTGTACGAAGTGAACGTTGCCACGACACGTTCAATCTGCACCTCGACAATCCACCTCTCGTGATCTCCCTAGGAGATTTCTTCGCGCTTCATGTCCACTGCAATTGCCCAGCAGAAGATCCGCATCCGTTTGAAGGCGTTTGACCGCCGCATGCTGGATCTGTCCTGCGACAAGATCATTGAAACCGCCGATAACACAGCAGCAACTGCTATTGGCCCCATTCCGCTGCCAACCAAGCGCAAGATTTACTGCGTACTCCGCTCCCCTCACGTGGACAAGGATTCACGCGAACATTTCGAGACCCGCACCCATCGCCGCATCATTGATATTTACAGCCCTTCAGCCAAGACGATCGATGCCTTGATGAAGCTCGATCTGCCAAGCGGCGTGGATATTGAGGTGAAACTCTGAGCCCAGCACGGTCATTCGGTCAGCTGCCTAAGATTCGATTCCTCAGCAATTTCGTGCGTGGCTGACCTGTCCGTCAGAGAGCTTCCCCTATTTCCTCTGCCGGATGTCGTTCTATTCCCCAGCGACGTGCTGCCACTGCACATTTTTGAGTCGCGTTATCGGATGATGCTGCAGAGCGTTCTCGAAAGCGATCGACGCTTTGGAATCGTTCGTTGGGATCCCCGCAGCCAAAGCATGGCGACAATCGGCTGCTGTGCAGAAGTGATTCAGCATCAGACAGGTGACGACGGTCGCAGCAACATCGTGACGCTCGGGCAACAGCGTTTCAGGGTTCTGAATGTGACCCGTGAGACTCCCTTTCGCAGCGCCATGGTGAGCTGGATCGAGGATGAGCCAGAAAGCGATCTCGATCAGCTCCATACCCTCAGTGATTCCGTCACCAAAGCCCTGAAAGACGTGGTCGAGCTGACAGGAAAGCTCACCGACTCACCCACAGCACTTCCCGACGATTTGCCCGACCTTCCAAGGGAACTGTCGTTTTGGATCGGCGCTCACCTCGGCGGCCCAGTAGCAGATCAACAGCAGGAACTTCTGGAGCTCACCAGTACCCGTATCCGGCTGGAACAGGAGTTCGAAATGCTCGATGAAACCCGTCGCCAGTTGGCAGCACGCACCGTCCTGCGCGACACCCTCTCCTCCGCTGATTCCGGCAACGGTTGATGTCTCTCTCCACTTTTTTAGCTCCGGCCGCGATCGGGCTCGTCGCCGTTGCGGGCAGCTACGCACTCTGGACTCGACGTAGCCGGACCTATCACTCCAGTGACAGTGTCGCGTCTGCGTATGACGCTTGGACCGAAGACCGTCTGCTCGAGACCCTTTGGGGTGAGCACGTGCATCTGGGACATTACGGTGATCCTCCGATGCGACGGGATTTCCGCCGCGCCAAAGCCGATTTCGTGCACGAATTGGTGCATTGGAGTGGGTTGGATCGCTTGCCTCCCGGCTCACGGGTGCTCGATGTGGGCTGCGGGATCGGCGGTAGCGCCAGGATTCTTGCCAGGGAGTACGGCTTTGACGTGCTTGGAATCAGCATCAGTCCCGCACAGATCCAACGGGCTACGGATTTAACGCCGGACAACCTGTCCTGCCGCTTTGAAGTGATGGACGCGCTGAACCTGAATCTTGCGGACGCTGAATTCGATGGAGTGTGGAGTGTGGAGGCAGGCCCACACATGCCGGACAAGCAACGGTTTGCTGATGAACTGCTCAGGGTTCTAAAGCCAGGTGGAGCTCTGGCTGTCGCCGATTGGAACCGTCGCGATCCTCGCGACGGTGCTCTGGATGCCCGCGAGCGCTGGGTGATGCACCAGCTGCTGACTCAGTGGGCTCATCCCGAATTCGCCAGCATCCCGGGGTTCCAGCACAACCTGGAATGCAGCGGTCAGCGCAGGGGGCTGATCGACACAGACGACTGGACCAGAGCGACCCTTCCTTCTTGGAACGAATCGATCCTGGAGGGATTTCGCCGCCCCTCAGCGGTGCTCAGGCTCGGCCCCCCCGCCCTACTCCAAGGCCTGCGTGAAACGCCCACGATGATGTTGATGCGCTGGGCGTTCGCCCGGGGAATGATGCAGTTCGGCGTCTTCCGCCTCGCCGCTGATTAGTTGAATTCCGAGCTGGGATAAGCGCCGAAATCAGCCAGATGCTCACACAGAGGGTTGAGAAGCGTCTGGAGTTTTGTCAGTACGGCATCTGCGCCGGAAGCTGGCAACTCCACATCCACAAAGAACACGTATTCACCCAACTCACGTTTCGACGGCCTCGACTCGATCCTGCTCATGTTCAGGCCAAGACCAGCAATCGCCTGCAGAGCTTCGATCAAGGCCCCAGGAGCATTGCGATGCAGAGAAAACGCCAGGCTGGCGAGCTGACCTCCGCGCAGACGCTGGCCGCGATGGAGCAGCAGAAAACGCGTTCTGTTGCCCACAACATCATTCACCGGGAACGCCAGTTCACCGAGCCCCTGCAGTTCGCCCACGGACCGATCCGCAATCGCTGCTCTGAAACGGCTGCCCTTCACCATCCGAGCGGCTTCCGCAGTGGATGTGGTCGGCAGTTGCAGCGCCTGTGGCAGATGGGTTGCCAGCCAGCCGCTGCATTGCGCCAGCGCCTGGGGGTGAGACAGCACCTCCGTCACGCTCTCAATCGAACCACTACTGAGCAGGGCGTGGCGGATCGGGAGAACCAAAGCGCGTCGAATGCACAGATCGGGATAAGACCAGAGAGCGTCAAGACTGGCCGTGACACCACCCTCCACGGAGTTCTCAACTGGCACCACAGCAGCCTCACAACGACCATCCGCCACGTGGTCGACCACTGAACGCAGCCCAATGCATGCCACCAACTCAGCATCACTGATCTGTTCCAGCCGGATCATTTCTTTGGCCGCTCGCTCTCCATAGGTGCCTTCCGGCCCTAGAAACGCCATCCGAATCGGCATGGATCCAAGCACTTGCATCGATAGGATCATGCCGCGTCAGCACAAGGGGCATGACCCTTGCCTTCCACGCCAGTCAGCATCTCGATCTGCCGGTCGCCAACCAGACCAAGCACCTGCGCAGCTACCTGCAACAGGAAGACCGAGTGATCAAAGCGCTGCTGGATGCGCGTCAGCTCGACCAGATCGCTCCAGGTCGTTACCGCTACACCGTCACCACACTGCAGGTGTTTCAGCTGCAGGTCTGTCCTGTCGTGTCACTGAAGATCAAGCAGGGAGATGGAACGATCTCCATTCAGGCGACCGACGCCACCCTGGAGGGGCTTGGGCTTGTGGATGACTTCCAGCTGAGCCTGGAAGCGTTTCTGGAAGTGACGGATCAAGGCTTGCAGGGCGAGGCCAAACTGGGCGTGAATGTCAGTCAGCCACCACTGCTGAAGCTGATCCCAAGACGGGTGCTGGAAAGCACCGGAGAATCGATCCTGAACGGCATCCTGATGACGATCAAAGGTCGGGTCGGGCGACAGTTGGTGCGCGATTTTCACGAATGGGCTCTGCAATTACCATCCGAGGAGACAACAAGTCCGGGGCAGAGCTCAGACCCCGGCGAACACCTTGGTGAGGAAGGTGTGACGATGCATCGG
>QCUI01000046.1 GCA_003210775.1 Synechococcus sp. AG-679-A04 | reverse complement strand
TTGAACCACGGCAAGCGATGTTGCAGGAAGCTTCTGCGAATGATGACCTGACTGGTCGGAAGGGTTTGAACTGGAGTGAACTCTGCGATGTAGGTCTTTCGCTAAGACAGGCAGATGAGCTGACCAGGAGCTTTGAACCTCGTGAAGTGAAATCCGTTGAGGTTGGAAAACCAGCTGGGCCAGAAATTGGCGGTCTCAAAGGTGGGCAAGAAGGAGAAGAACTGCTCCCAACCGACGCTGACCTCAACGATGTGGTGATCGGCGTTAAGGAGAAGGTCGGTGGCACTTTTGCTTTTGAAACGGGTCTCCCTGTTGAGGGGTTGCATGACTCTGTCCATTGCATCACCGACGGTTGTGGTCAAAACGTGCCCTTTGGTAGCCGCTTCCCCACTGACAACGTCAGCGGCACCTCTGGTCTTGGTGGCACGACCTTTATGACTGAAACCTTCGAACCAATGGGAGCGATGACCAGCTTCGCTGGAACCTTCAACCTTATTCAGGGCGATCTTCCTATGGAAGGTGATCCCGAAGTTGTGGCTTCAGATAATGGGCTGATCGCTATTTGAGATTACGCACGAATTACTGAGCCAAGCCCTTTCAACCCAATGCCCCGCTCTCACGAGTGGGGTTTTTGTTTGCCTGCAGTGGGCTGAGTTTTGGAGAGCAGCCAGCCAACGGGGTCTATCCAAACGGGGGAGGCAGGCGGGTGGAAGATCACCTGAATGGGTGATGTGGATTCAGTCCGTCCGATCGATGGTGAATCCAGACGAGAGAAAGCAATGGAACCCATCACAGCCGCAGTCGTGATCGTTGCCATCTGGGCCCCAATCCACGTCGGCATCGCCAAGGGGGTGGCAGAGCTTTGAAACGAACGAATTCGATCGTCTCCCTTTTGCTGCTGGCCTCTATCGTCCATCTGGCAGCAGCTCCAGCTCTCGCATCTATTTATCCCTGGCGCCCGCACGGCGACCTTTCCAGCTGCGGAATCGCGAACGGCCAGGGGTTCATCATCGTTGGCGGCCGAGTGGTCTGCGTCGGCAACCCCGAAGTAACAGGAAGCGGACCAGCTCCGCGGACAGCATCAGGGCAGGCGGTTTCCGTCCGGATCCCAACCCTCAGGGATCTGCTGAGCTACTGCGACACCATCGGCCTTGATTACAGCGTCAAGACCAGCTGTAGGGAGCGAGCCAAGGACGAATGGAAGAAGTGGCCGCGAATCCTTGAGCAACGCTTAGACGAACGGCACGTTCAGCGCTGCATCGCTTCTGAATGGCTCCCGCAAAATGAGACGCAACGAAAGAGGGGCTTAAAGGGCTTCGATGCCTCTGGCGCTCGCCTCTGCATTGAGAGGGACTCGGCGCCATGACTGAGGACAATCCGAGCGGAGCAACTGAAATCCACGTCGGTATCTCTAAGTGGGTGGCAGAGCTATGAGATTGCCCCGCTGCATGAAACACGCATTTGGGGCGATTACCGCAGAGGAAAAGCCCCTATTTGAGAAATGCCGTCGCTGGGAACCGAGGATGAGTCGAGCAGAGTTCCGCACCCTCCGCAAAAGGTTCCGAAAAGCAGGACTGCCTGATAGTTACCTGGACCTGTTCGTTTACAACCGCAAAGCGAAAGGGCTGACGCTCACTCCAGACGAGTACGTGGCTCTAATGCGTGATTCTGAACTTTTCACGCTCTGACCGATGGAATTGCCTGATGACTGGTGAACGGGTTCCCATAGACCCCGAGGAGGGTCCGCTGGACCTTGCAGCCTTTTAACGCATTGATGGCTTTTTGCGATTTAGTCTGAGCAGGTTTTTGCTCGCGCATCATATTCCTCCATTGCCAAGGTATGGATCTTTAATGTTCAGTTCTTGGGCGATGTCTAGAATTAGTTGTTCATCTATTTTGCTGTATATTTTGCTAGCTAGCTCCTTGTGAAGTGGTGCCACTTTGACTGCTCTTGTGTTTTTAAAGCATCGCAATATGTTCTCGCTCTCGCCGATGAATAATATAATCCTAAGATCAGAACCTCTGCCGCTAGCGGCTAACGGATTTCCGTAAAATCCATATACTCCGTTGCAGCTTTTTAACGGAATTGGCTGTGCGGTTGCCACAGTATTGATAATGGAAGATGCGCAAAAGAAGCTGATGATGCACAAACGTGCAAAGCTCATTTTTGTGTTCCTACCAACAATCTTTATTTTAGTCTGAGTGGTTATCAAGGCTTCCATTATTTACTCAACTTCTCTCAACGCCACTCCCGCACTTGGAGGGGGTGATTGGTGTGAGGTGTCACGCATGGATTAACTTTTAGCAATTAGGCAACACCATTAATCTCCAATGGTGTAAGTACAACTTGCAGATCATTAAAATCGCGGTCACCCAACCCGAACTGGTCTTCCATCTGGAACGAAAGTCCACCCATCCATTTGAAATGATCCTTGCCATCTCGATTTGCCTCGCCAAACGTGGTCCATACGTCTCCTGCGGAAGTGTTCACAATTGGTGCAAAGAGAGCTTTCCCACCAACAGAATCAAGCGAGAATGAGAAGCTTCCCATTTGCGTTTGGTCTGCGGACACACGTCCATTAAGATCAGCATTTGAATTGCTTGTGTCGCTTGCTTCAAATATCTTTGCCTGTTTTTGAGCTGCTTCGGTATAACCATTATCTCCTGGAGATAATTTATCGCCGCTGACGGGATCTATGACCGTGCCACTGGAGTCGGCAAGTTGATAAAAGCTCAAGTTATTGTTAAGGGATGAACCTTCGTTGAAGTAACTAAAGAGTTCACCAGAAACTTTACCGTTTTCGATAAAGCCGCTGAAATCAAATACAACCTCGTTTTCGTTGGATGGAGCTATTAACTCGTTTATATTGTCCTGTAGAGAACTTTGGTATAATCCCAGAAAACCCTTAAATTTTCCTTGCACAACTTTTTCAGGAGTGATTTCAACCGAAAATCCAGAAGCTTCTAAAGGGGGTTCGCTGATAACTGATTGTTTATAGTTAAATTTCAAAAGGCCAGAATTTTCAGGATTTTGAGTGCCTTGATAGATCTCTACTTCTTTTAATAAAGGTTGTGCGTTGGGACCGGCTTGAATTGTTTCATTCCAGCTTTGTAACTTTTCTTCAGTGGTTAGACCGCTTACATCTAGTATTTTAGGCACATAGTTTTCATTTTTGACCGGATTTAATGGATCAATAATGGTCACAAAAGCCTCGCCTTTGTCAAGCCTCATATTATTATTGGCATCATTGAACTTTAGTTCGGCAGCTGTTACGGCGTGACCTCCTTCCCCGGAATCGTATTCATCAAAAAGTACAACCGGACCCTTAGCAAACGCTGCAATCAGTTTTGTAAATATTTGGTCACCAGCAGTACTAGCGCAAGGGTTTAGCGAAATAACATTTTCCAATCCCTCTGCAGCTAAGAATTTTGGCATTCCTTCTTTAATATCCTTCTCTTCAGTTCCAACACCTTCTGATGTGGTTTTTAGATAAACGGCAAGTTTTTGATATGTATTCAATAATTGATTATGGTTGTCTTCACCGCTCACTAGCAGTTCTGGCTTTTTGTAAAATGCAGCCATCCCAGCTAAAGCATTTGTAATTGCAACTGGAACACACGCCTTGCCGCCATTCCATTGTAATTGAGGTAGTAGTCCATAAAGGTTTAATGGAATAGGCTCTGTAGGCTTATAAGTACTAAATTCTCCTATTGATTTCCCTATGGTTGCGGAGAGTCCGAAGTTGCTCATCTATTAAAAATCTCTTAGACCCCTTATTTTAATGCACTGCTATTTGCTGAGGAGTTGTTCAGGATGTTCGTGTTGCTTCCACATCACCATCACCATTGGTTTGATCAACCGCTCATCCTCGACCTCGACATTTAAATCCCCTTCAAGCTCTTCGATACCTAGAGCAAGCCCAGGCTTGAGCTATTAGCGTCATTAGCCCTAAGTGCCATCAGCAGCCCCTGCAGCAAAGCCAGCGTTATCTGTGTGTCGAGGGTCATTAGCAGGATGCAACTGCTTAAAGTTTTCCCCGCTGCAATAAAAACCCCGCCAAGCTCGGGGTTTTTAGGCAATCTCTGAAACGGTTGCATCGACGAGCAAAACAGGCAAAGCTCGGCGTCATGCGCGGACTGACGTCAGCCCAATGCTCCGCCGCCTCTCGATTGGTCTGCTGGCTTCTTTTGTTGTCATCCCCCACTGCCCCAGAAGGCAGATGACGGCAGTGCTGAGGGTCTAGGCGTGATGAGCATCAGCCTTAGGGTTGGTGAGATAGAAGCTTGTCATTGCAATGCTTTTGGAGCTTCACCTGAAATTCGCATGATCTTCTTCCGGGTGTCACCGAGAAATCTTCCGGGAATCACCAAGAGTGCAGTCATCTTCAAGTCATCGGGGCTCACCCCTCGAACCCCTCGCTTTCAGAACGATGACAGCTCAAACCCCAACACTCAACGGATTAACGCTTGAGATTGATTATCGTGATCCACGATTTGAGGCTATTGATCATTACTTTGCCTGCATGAAAATGTGCGACAGAGATGATCAAAACTGTGTCAGCAATTGTCTTGATGACCATATGGGTTTACGTGATACTTAGCTTCTCTGTTGATTGGTTTTCGTCATCCCCGCCAAGTGCGGGGATTTTGATTTACCTGTTGTTGAGCCGATCAGCTCCTGATGTACGGCTTCACGAGCGAGCCGCGTGCTTTCTTTCCATATAGAAGTAGTTGTACTGATCTTTTTGTCGGGCGCCTCTGACCGCTGATCACCGCGTCAACAGTGGTTGGTTTTCTCTGACGACCCTCTTTGAGAATGAGCAGGTTTTTAAGCCAATGTAATTACGCAGCACACCTTCCAAATACTGAGCGTCGAAATCACCTGATTGATCGCGGTACTCCATCAAAAACGCCGTGCTCTGCTGGGGCGTTATGACGCCAGCTTCTTCCATGCGGCACAAAGCCATCAAATAGCCGCGAGACTCTCCTTCCAGCCATGGATCAGGCGGATACTCCTCTGTAGAAGCTCCAGCTGAAAAGCCCAGAAGCGCAATCGACAGGGCGACAGCCGTGGTCAGTGCTTTGTTCATGATTCAGGGCATTTGATCAGACAAAAAGAACCCCCCGCCGAAGGCAGGGGGTTCAAAAGCTCTTGAGGGAGTGTTTCCTTGTTTCCACCCCTAGAGAGCTTTCCTCCTCACTTCTCGAGAATATTGAATATGAGTTAAGTGTGCAACCAGCGTTAACCAGTGCATTGAATGGCACATTGCATCTATACCTGTGGTGGGTTGGTTCTCCTGATCGAGAATCCCACCTCCTCACACCCCCCCGAGACCCGACAAACGTCCGGGTCTTTTTTGTGGACATGACTGAGCTATGCAATGCTATTCATTTCTTAAATCAAACTCTCTATATAGAGCATCAGCATTCTGATATTCACCGCTTAGGCAAAGATACCGTACGCGATGTTTCCACCAGTCTCCAATGCTGCCAGCATCTTTTCGCTTCCACTCGTATTTCGGTAGTTCCATGATGTCCCTCCCGTGTGTGTTGGATCGATATTCGTACATCTGAGAAATAATGCGAATACATGCGATCTCATTAACATAGAAATTTACAGGTAGTTGCAAAAGCTACAGAGAGGCTTGCTCAACAAAGCGCCGCCTTACGTGTTTTAGTGTGATGTGACTTGCCCCGAGTGCGTCTTTGGTCATGAGCACACTTGTTCATCAGTCAATGCTGTGGCTTGTCATTTCTTCTGTATTGGTTGTTCAGGTTCAAGCTAAACCAAAAGCGCAGAATATTTCATGGAATTGCTATGGAGCTATCAAGGCAGGAGCAGAGGGTGCCTTGCTTTACCTCAGAGGAGACGGCGAGACTGGGCCTGGAGCGGATACTGTTGCTATACGACCTCGTCTCAATCAAAAAGAGGTTCTTATGACTTTGACAGCTGTCTCTCCACCTAGTCCCCATGTCTTTTATCCAGGCACTCACTTGGAGGCTAATGGCATCAGTCGTATTTATAAGGATCCCTCTGGTAACCGATGGAAGTATCAGTACTTTAGTGAAAGAGTTGCTTTTTTGATGATAGAAGGAAACGGTAGTCTCAATTGTGCTCCCATTTAATGATTTGATCTGGAGATGTGTAATCAATAATGTGTACGTCCCAGAGCTGACGCCATATGACCGCAAGTGATACAGCAACGACCTTGAATATCGCATGCATCTTATTCTCACCAATACCTAATCAGCGGGTCATCAGCCTTGTACTGACGTGCTAGTCAGTTAATTGTTCTGTAAGGACCAGTTTCAAGCTAAAACCCCCACTCTTGAGAGCGGGGGTGCGTGGTGTGAGGGCTTAAACCTTCAACTGCAGCTACAGCCGAGACCATCCGCGCATGGTTCACAGCAGAAGGCTTTGCCTTCTCTCATCACAGCTTTTGTGACCTCGACGCTGCACTGACAGTCGGTGTTGCATTGGCACTTGATCAGATCGGTATTCATGGTGGTAACCGGATTGGGACAGTTCCTTTCTATTCCTGATGAACGTCCCTCAACAGTGGGAGGGCCGACCCTCGAGGTACGGTTTAACGTGCACTTATGCGTAGCCGAAATAGCCATAAGTCGCCACAGCTAGAGCCCGTAAAGCCTGGCTGTGAGGACTGTCCACGACCCGTTTCAAAGCACCACCGGGAGCTGACCAGAACGCCCTGGCAAAACGCTGATGGCTGGTGGAAGCTCACTACATCAGGTCGGCTCTGGTGGGCGCCTCTGGGCGCACGCCGCTGGCGTTGGACACCATGGTTTGTCGCCGACGATCAGCTCTGGCACTCAAGCAACGCAACCAGCCCTGAAGAAACGGATTCACTTCTGGAATTACTGGCTGCTGGGCGTCAGAGGCAGCTGGATGATCGCCTTGAAAGACGTGCTGCTGATGCTCGCCGTCGCCGGGCACTCAAGCCAACCCATCCGCCGAGGCAGTGTTGCTGCTGTGGCTGCACGTTCACTCCGAAGCGTGCAGATGCCAAGTGCTGTTCAGGCCGATGCCGGGCAAAGCTCGCCCGGGATAAGGCATCAGTGGCTTGCTGCGGTACTGAGTGCAATTGATGCCAGTAAAATTGACTAGATAACCTCGATCGGGTGAGCGAGAGGTCTGCTGTTTCAGCTCTCTGGGTGATGTGGGTTTGGCTCAGTTCAGTCATGATGAATACATCTACGTGATGACCTCCTGCCGATAAATCCTCATACCAAGCACTCCCTGCCAATTGCGGGTTTTTGTTATCAACTCTTGTTGAGAGAATTCATTCACAGTCGCACGGCTGAATAACGCGCCATTATGTGGGGACTAACTCTGCTTTTATGTTCCGCTGCCTATCCCTGGGTGTTCTTGTTACGGCTATTTCCATAGTCCCACTTCCCCTGAAGGCGCAAGCAAGCTCAGCTGAGCAGAATGTTGTTCATATCGAGTGTCGTGGCAAGAAGACACAGGGCTCAGGCGTGGCAACAGGTTTCTCGATCAATCATCCAGTTCTTGTGCGCTACAAATTGGATCAGTCAGCCTCCACTCTGATCGAGATTGACATTAATCCGAGTGAGTTGTCTGTAGGCAAAGAGCCTATTTCGATCAAAATGTATGGAAAAACTTTGATGGCAAAGTTCCAAAATCGTAATCTGCGAAAAGATTATGAGATTCAGATTCGTGGAGACGACCGTTTGTTTTCGATAACTGTTTTTCCTTCTAGCGGGTTCGATCCTGACGCTTGGTATGGTCAATGTGTGAAGATTCAGTCGCCTTGATGGTTCTGTTGTTGCCCTAGCGCCGTCAGGAGTATTTGCCGTTTGTTTTGTTTGTGGTTGTTCGAGGAAATATTTTGTAGAGATTGATTTTTTGCCCTTGGTAATCGTGCTCTGTTGATCAATTTAGCGAATATTTCGCAAGACTTCCATTTTTAGCTCTGTCATTGTTGCGCTCTGGTCTTCAACTCCATCCCAGAGTGGCACGTTTAAAAAACAGGCCAGTTGATCTGCATCGCGGCGTAGACCTGGCAAATCAGCATGGTCGATCAAATTCAGTCTTCCACCATGGTGATTGACCAGATTGAGTTCATAGCTGCTGTAAAACCAGCGGTGGCGTAAATGCGCTACACCCTGAGGAGCAAAGGCTCCAGCTGAAGAAACAGATTCGTTGAGTAATTGAATGGCATGAATCCCCGTCAGACGCCCCTCTATCGCGGCTGATCGCTTAGGTGGTGCTGGGTGAACTCCTTTGGGTTTGGCTCGCCAAGCCATTCTCTGCTCCCAGAATCGCCCTGATCGGTAATCAAAGATCACCGTCCGAAGCGTCAGAGCAAAGATGGGCATCGCGATCAGAAGTACTGTCAGCCACGGCAGCCATCCGGTCGATACGACGTCAACGGACGACATCGAGTCTCTGGCGATCTGGCAAATCATCAGGATTAGGCCTGCTCCTTCGCTCAAAATGAGCAGCGGCCTGTTGTGGGGAAGGTTCGGACGCAATTCAGCCCAACCTTCAGCCTCATGGATCACAAGACGATGGGTGCGCCATGCATGCCCGTTTCTGGCGAGCGGTGTCCATGACGTTCGCGCCAGAACCCGGTCTTGCCTTGTCGTCATGACCTTCTCCAGGATGTGTTCCATTAGATCTCTAATGGGTGCGTCCGAACACAGATTGATGGCCTGTGCGATCAAGGGTTTTGCCCTTTCTGATGCGAAGCATGGAGGAGAGGTTACGGGGGGCGTTTGGCCAGGATGGAGACCGAGCCATGATTAAGTCGGTGACCAGACGGTGACTGTCTATTTCAACGTGGGCAGTGCTGATGAAATCTCTGTCAGAGTCGTCGCCAATCACGGTTCAAGACCATCGAAAGTTTTGTCGTTTTGTCGATCAGCGTTGTTTTTCTGATGCTGATGGCAATCAGTTCCAAGCTTTACAACAGCCCAGCTGAAAGCTGAGACCAGCCTGCAACCGCAGTCAGGGGCTAACTGCGATTGAGATCAAGTTTGATCCGCGTTGTCCTCAAGGCTTGTGTTGATTCCATCAGTTTTTTCAAACTAACAAGATCAAGCCGGCTGAGGTCCGAGCCGATCTGCGAGTTGCTGAGCCAGCTTTCCGCTGATCATCAACAGTTCGATTGAACGGCCACTGTTTGGATCAAATTGAGTTAGGCATCAACTCTGAGACGTTGGGCATTGGGTCTGGCTTGCCATCTGCAATGGCGGGCAAGACTGAGCGTATGGTCGCGGTCGATGATTCAGTCCGACGTTGCGGGGTCGCTGACCAGCGTCTGGTCGAGTTGTAGTACTGAACGTCCGTCTGCACCCACAAGAATCCTTGTCATCACTGCAGGAGAACCTGCAGACTGTTCCCAACCAGGGGCACCGCCAGGAATCTTGAATTCAAATCCTTCAGGTCCCGCGTGGATCAGGCAGGGATTATTGGATGCACTTTCATACATGCAGATGCCGGGGCGATAAATTCTTAGGCTGCCATTTCTCCTGGTCGCAGCACCTCGGGCAAGATTGATTGCTCTTCGTGCGGCAAATGGATCGTTGCGAATATATCGATTCACGACTTCTGGATCGGGAGACGTTTCGGCGTAGGGGCTTGGTCCAGTGCTGATGCCCGGATCTGTGAATGGTTGTTCAGCACCTTCTGCAGGGGCTTCATCTGGCGACGTGAGTGTGGGTTCTGTCGGGGTGATGCGTTCACAACTCACCTCAGGTGTACTGAGGTCGATCAGACTCGCCGCTACAGGGCGACGAGTCTCCCTGTCGAAGCATTGATAGTTCATGGCATCGCCCCGCGCAGTTTGCGCTGTCGTGATCAGCAATGTGACCGATCCAATGCAAAGGCTCAGCCGCTGTATTGAAATTCTGGAAGTTGTTGTGTTCAAAACGTCGTGAGTTTGAGTTGTTCTGCTCTCGTCCAGTGCCATGTTGTCAGTTCAATCGCTGTTGGGCAGCGCCATGGCCGATGGCATCAGCTCGTTGATTTCAGAAAAGGTCAGGATCAATGTCAGCTTCAGGATTCAGCTTGAGAACCATCCATAGCAGCATCGCGACACAGGCTCTGTCATCCGCCCCGTAGTCGTATTTCCAGTCGTTCACCATTGCGGTCAGCTCATGCTGTGCACTGGTAATGAATCCATCTGTCCACTCTATGGTCACCTCTCTGGTGCTTGGGCTCAGCCTCAAGTCTTGGAGGAATCCTCGAAGTCGACTCTGTTCTCCGCGGGTCTTGATGCTGCATTGAGTTGGTTCACGTCACACCTTGGGGATGAGGCTCGCCATCAATCTCTGGAAGTCCAGGCAAGCAGTGGATGCTCACATCTCCATCGAGGTGTCTCTTACGCAAGGCACTGGGGCTCGACCCGAGTCTCCGGCTACTCCATCCCAGTAGGACGATGGTTTGACCACCACCAATGCCAGGATTCCGGTAGCACTCAGCAACAGCAGCAGCCCAATGGCGCGTAAGAGGTGGTGCGTGACGTCGTCTGGGTGGCGCTCAGTCCGGGCCATGGCATTCCATCGGTTGAGTCAATTCTGGCCATCATTTGGAGCACAATGGCTAACTCACCGGTGGGTGGCGCCTGCGCCAGCCAACCACTTGCATGTTTTCCCAGGCGTCCACGGCGTTGTGGGGCCGGTGGATGGGTCTTACCCAACGATAAGTGCTCAGGATGACCCACTGACCGTGAATAGTGGGGTTGTCATTGCTGAACCTCACTAGCAATTGCGCATGTCTGCTCGGCTTTGGCCAATACAGCCGGTCCCCTAGCGCTGCGCGCCGTATCAGCTTCAGCAGGAAGTGGTCTGCCATCTTGGCTCGGCAGTATTAATTGCCAGTCTGCGCGCCACCTCAAAGACTTACGGAGCATCACCATTGATACCGGCACAGCGATGCTCAAAGCTTTGCGACCACCAGTTCTATCAAGAGATGAGTTTTTGATCCCAGCCCTGTCGATCCGCTTTGCATCGATAACGTTATTGGCGTTTTGGGTCCAAGGAAGGCCTCCCCTCAGGCTGGGTAGACCTGCCTTCAAACTCTCGAAAGGCTTTGAACAGAGCATTGAAATAGGGAAATATCCAGACGGCGATTCCGAAAATTGTGCACCAGGCGACCCAGGTTCCAATAAGGGCTGTAAAGCCCATTCCGGCATTTCCCTCATAGAAATGATTCAGAGCTAGAGGCCAACCAAAAGCAAGCAAGGCGATTTTTACGAGCGCGCTTTTCTCTGACTTTTCCATCGAGTGCAGGTAGATATGGTTCTTTCTAGCAATTTCAGATATTAAGTTCCTCATGCGATCATTTGATAGCTTTCAGCACTGTGGAAGTTGGAGCTGAATCAGCTGACGGTCCTCAGTTCAGCTACTCCAAAGACGTTGCACGCGTGATGGCTTGCTTCTTTGCGGGTTGATGTATGACTGCTCTAAAGATTAAACATCTTCTTGCAACCTCCCAAAGTGATGACGCATTGAACATCCTTTGACTGTGTATTGAATACCCGATATGTTTTGCCTGTGGCCATGCACTTTGTGCGGGCACTGACAAAAGCTTTGAACTCTGTTTTGTATTGAATTTCTGGGACCCAAACTTCCCTCTCAGAAGATGTGTCGTTCAATCGCTCGATGGTATACATGAATCGTCGGCAGATGATTCATCTTTGCCGCCAACGAAGCAAATAGGTGAAATTCAAAGCTTCTTGTTGGGATCACCGATCCAACTGCCATCAAATGAGTTCAAGCTCTGTGGCTGCCATCTGGATGCTGCTCGACATTGGTTGAGAACACTCTCCCTGCTATCACTGGCCTGGAACTACTCCAGCTTGGTTGAAGCGATCAATTGAGCATGCTTCTGACCGCTGCTCTAACGCTGTTGCTGAAGTGCCACCCCATTCCTGACAGAGCCAAGGCAAGGGCTGATGGATGGATCAGATCGTCTTCAGCGCTCTTTCAGCTTCCGTTCAAGATCCTCGTGGCAACTCAAATTTCAGAGGCAGCCTTGTTTGACGACTGCCTCTCATTGACGCTGACTAGAGCCCCTGTGATTGCCGAATTGCCCACGCACTTGCTGCTTGCTGTTGCTGCCAAGCTATCAACAGATCTTTGGCAATCGAACGAAGCTGCTGTACATCTTTGGAGTTGTCGATCTCTCTGGAGAATTTTTCGATTTCAAACTTTTGGCCCAGGGTCAAAGCAATTGGTTCCATAAGAGCTTTTGGCTTGGCAAGCAGAAGTTACCCCAGATGTTTCTGAACAGCAAATCTCAAACGTAGTCATTGCAACCATTTCGAGAGATTGATGCTCGAGTGAATACATTGTGTTGATTACAAAGCGTTGCCTGAATCAGCTAATGACTTCCATTCGATCTGCTGAATCACTTAAAAAGGGTTATCACCACTGATTTCAATGCATCTCTCCTGGCAAAAACATCTAGAATTATCCAGGATCGTATCGAATGCTGCTGACAAAGATAGTGGAACTGGTCTCGCTCTGATGGGAATTGCACTCACGATTCTTGCTAAGGACTTATTGATGTATGAGACGCGGTCTTCAGTAACCAGTACTTGGCGAGAAATCGGCCTTAGTTGAGCGATTATTCAGGCTCGCAGTGCAACACAATCAATAATGCTTTGTTGACAGAACAAATGCAATGAAGAGGAATGTCAGCAAGACAAGAGGTTCCATGCAGCTTTGATCGAACTCAGTGACGATGTCAGTTAATTGACGATGAATCCGTCACCGATGAAACTTTTTTCAAGTGTGTCTGAATACTCTCAATCAAAAAGGCCGGATTTCTCCGGCCTTAACCCCTCTGTTGGCAAGGATTACTCCCGTGAACTTCTGCTTTTCATCGGGCAGACGGGCTGAGGCTGAGGCATCGGACAGGTTGGTTCTTGTTGTTGACTCATCAGAGGCATCGATAGAAGTTGACCCGACCCCTTTGAAACGCAATTAGCAGAACTTTCAATAGGTAGAAACTCTCCATAGCCCTTTGATCACAGCCTTCGTTTATTCAGCGTTGGCAGATGCTTGGACCCCTGGCCACATCGACGCAAACTCTGAGTCGGAGACAACGGGTGTGACTTCAAATTTGATCCCGAAGCCTTTGATCCACGGCGCCAGATGGGCCCAGACTTTGCCGATGTCACTCGCCACCGCAATGGCCATTCCTCTGCCAGCGATGGGATCACACACGCGATACCTCAGTTCAAAGCCTTCAAATTTGTCGCCTGGACCTCCTGCATTGATGTACTCAGCAAAAGCGGGGCAAGCTTCCCATGAGCCAGCCACTGTTGGGAAGTTCCAGACAATCAGATAATGCTGCACGAGTTGGGCGCAAAGGAAGATCTTAGTAGCAGAAACCAGGATTTTTTAGGGTCGCGCTTGATTCATTCCTCAGTTAAACGCAGAAGATCCTTAAAAGCGATTGCTGCTGTTCAACAATGGTTGACACTGGTTCTCAGAGTTTTAATCAGAAATCTATTGAGATGCTTACTTTGAGGATATTGAATATTGGATCGATTCAAGAACGAACTGAACTACTACTGCTGCAATGCCTAGGATCAGAATAAGGTCAAGATTGTGTCTTGAGAGCTGTGCTGTAGCAGATGAGAAGATGATGAAGCCTAAGGCTCCTATTGATGTAGCAATGGACCATGCTCGACGTTGCACATCTTCGTCGCAAAGTTGCCCGAGTCTGTCGAGCGTAAGCGTCCCAGTCATCATATCCCAGACTCCAATCAGGAAAATAGAGCTCGATAGCATTAAGACATCTTCCGATAGTCCAAAAAGAATTACGCCCAAGAGTCCAACGCTGGAGATGACAGGTAGGAATAGCCTGGTTGTGAGTTTAGAAGACGCCAACGTCGGAATTAATCCACCGATGATTAATCCGATCCCAAATAGGCTGTCCACGCTGCTTGACATCATCGGGGTTAGACCGATTTTTTTGATTGCGACCAATGGCTCGTAAAGAATGGCAGGCACTTGGCCAACTTGCATCAGTGCAAAGCCAAAGATAATGATCGGTATGAGTACATTCAGTTTTTGGCGACTTGTGCCTCGACGATCATCTTGTTGGCTTTCTGCCTCAGACGTCCAATCGGTTGGTAGGACTCGTTTATTCCTTGCCAATAACTTAAACGTTGGCAGGCTGAGCGCCACGGTCAGAATGGCAAGAATATTCCAGGCTGAGGGTGCTGATGTTGGTGAGAATAAACCGATTGCAATGGCTCCGAGTAACGACCCAATGCCACCTCCACACATGATCAGTCCAGTTGCTTTTCTCCTCCACTGGTAGGGGACCCGTTCTAGTGCGAGCGTCGGCAGGCCAGAGACAAGATGCGCAGCCCCCCATCCACAAAGCAGCCTGAGGATGGATTGACTGGTGAAATGAATCAATCGTCCTTCCAGAACAATGGAAGCGATGATCACGATGATTGCGATGCGTATTGATCTGATCGATGCTTCACGACTTTTCGTGTAAGCCTGTTGAATGCAGCCGGCGAGGTAGCCGAACATATTGATGGCAGCGAGCTTGCCAATGTCTTCAACAGCGATCCATTCTGCATCTGCCATCAGGCTGCCGATGATGCCAAAATCAAATCTGACCAGGCCAAGCGCGATGGCAATTCCGAAGCATCCCCCAAGGAGATCAAGCCACCAATGATCCCAATTGAGTTTCATCAGTTTTTGATTCACGGTGCTCAATACGGAATCTCGCGATCAAACTTGTAATGACCAAAAGTCATTGTCTCTCGCTATTGCATTGATCAGTCTTCTTTTCAGTCGGTGCAGGACAACGCTTCGTGGTTGGCTGGTTGCGTTTGACCTTCACCCCATTGGATCTTGGCGATGCCCTATGTGATCAGCTGGACGTTGGGTCTGATCCTGTTGCGGAAGGCTGATCCATGGATGCCTTCTCGATGGCATTCGGCAGGCGTAGGCCCGTGCTGTCCTGAAGTTGGCGCAGCAAGGTGGCTATCGAGAGGTTCATTTGTCCATCCCGTTCTCCAATCAGGGACACTTCCTCCACTTCGATGGGCTGCACTGTTTCGCTCAGCATCGTGAGTAGTGGCTCGAGCTTCTGCAGCAGAAACAGGCGTTTGGCGTCAGAGCCAGATCGTTTCAGTGAGGTCACGAGCTCCTGCAGGCCTTCGGCCTGCGATCGTCCCTGCTCAACGATGGATGCCGCGGCGCCTTTTGCTTCCGCCATCATCGTTTCGCACTCGGATTCTGCAGGTGCAATCACATCGGCTTCGAGTTGCTGCATCACCTGCTTGATCCGTTCTTCCTGCACCGGTAATTCGGCTTCGGCCCTTGCCAGCTCGGCACCAACCTGTGCATCCACCTCGGCGATCAGAGCATCACGGCGAGTGAGTGCATCTTTGATACGTTTCTGAGCATTGGCAGTGGCCACGGCGAGCTCTTTGTCGAGTCGACGCAGCGAGGTAATGCGAGCATTTTCAGCTTGCTTAACGGCTGACTGAGATGTGGCTTCCGCCTCTGCGATACGCGAGTCTCGCTTGAGTTCCACCAATTGTTTACGACCAATTGAATCCAGATAGCGCACATCATCTGAGATGTTTTGGATCTGGAGAGTATCGAGGACCAGCCCCAACTTCTGGAGATCATCCTCGGCCTCCTCTAGCAGGGTTCTGGCAAACGTGATCTTGTCTTCGTTGAGTTGCTCAGGAGTCAGGCTTGCCATCACACCGCGCAGATTACCCTCAAGGGTTTCTTTGGCAATGTGGCGTATTTCTTCCTGACTTTTGCCGATCAAACGTTCGATCGCGTTGTGGATTCCAGGTTCATCACCGGAAATTTTGATATTGGCGACTCCGGCGACGTTGAGTGGGATTCCTCCTTTGGAGTAGGCGTTCTCCACGCGCAACTCGATAATCATGTTGCTGAGGTCGAGTCGCATCACTTCTTCCAGCACAGGGATGCGCAGAGCACTGCCTCCCCGTACGGTGCGATAGCCCACCTTGCGCCCATCTCCGGTTGTTTTGCCCAAACCAGCAAAGATCAGTACTTCGCTGGGCTGACAGATGTAATAAAGCTGACGCAGAAGCACGACAAACGCCCAAAGGCCTGCGGCTCCAGTAAGACCTACTGCAAAAAACATCACTTCACTCCAGTTGAGGACAAGGTGCCGAGCAGATCGACGCCAAGGATGTCCTTGACTTGCTCGAAGAATTGACGAACCACTTTGTGGTTCAAGGCAACCAGGCTGGCCAGGCTCGACGCATCATTGCCATCGAGCGCAGTGATGCGTTTGAGCTGAAGCTGCGCCGGCAGCCGGGTTGCTTGTTCAAGCACCATCTCGATCTGTTGCAGCAGGAAGACAAGCTCAGCTGTGCTGCCTGCATCTTTCCAGACCTGAGTGAGCATGTCGTTCACAAGGGCGCTGGCTTTGACATCCTCTGCAGTCGCTGCTGCTTGACCACGAGCACGCAGCTCTTGCGCTTTTTGCTGAGCTTTGGATGGAAGAACCGCTTCAGCTTTCAGACGTAGACGCTCCAGCTCTGCGCGCACCTTCTGCAATTGTTGTTCGGCACGAGCTCTGGCTTCCTGCTCTGCGGCTTCAGTCCGCTCCTCCTCCGAACGGGCCTGTTTTTCCATTTGGGCAACTTTGGTCCGAACATCGTTGTCTTTTTCAATGACCACGGTGTCGGCCTCAGTGCGCATCACCTCAGCCACTTCCTCCATCTCCGCTTCAATACGCTCCGCCTGACCGATGGCCTCTGCTTCAGCAATTTCAGCATCTCGCACGATCTGGGCCACGCGCCTGCGGCTGATCGAGTTGAGATAGTCGACATCGTCGTAGACACTCTGAATTTTCAGGGTGTCTAGTTGCAGGCCCAGCCTGCGTAGGTCTTCGCCAACATCATCGGCGATTTGTTCAGCAAAACGTAGGCGGTCTTCATTGACCTGTTCCGGTGTTAGCTGCGCCAGCACACTCCGAAGATTGCCTTCCAGGTTCTCTTTGGCAACCTGCACGATCTCCTTGTTATCGCGTCCGAGAAAACGTTCGATCGCGTTGTTGCGGATCTCGGGATCAGTGCTGACTTTCACATTGGCGATCGCCTGAATATTGAGTGGTGTCCCGCCCTTTGAATAGGCGTTGTTCACTTCAACAAGCACTGGCAGCAAGGTCGCGTCCATACGCCTGGCTGTTTCAAGAATGGGTTTCACAAAGGTGCAGCCACCATTGGCAACGACCCGATAGCCCTTGATACCTTGGTTTCCCTGATTGGATCTTGAGCCAGTTACCACCAGCATTTCACTGGGTCTGCAGATGCGGATCATCCAGCGGCTGATCAGGGTGAGTGCAACGATCACCACAAAGACAGCGGAACCGATCGTCACCACTGCCGCTGCAGGGTTACTGCTTGGTTGTCGTTGGGCAAAAATCGGAACTGGTTCGGTTGCCAGGCTGTTGTGCATGCATGGGATGGCGGCTGCCCCTCCCTAGCCACACCCCAATCAGCTGACCATGTCCAGAGCATCCACAATCAACGTGGTCCCCTCGCAACGCAGAATTACCACGCTCTGGCCCCGGTCCAAATGACCGCAGACACTGCGTGCTGCTCGTCTCACCAAGCTTCCGCGCACCGATGTCTCTACAAAGCCCCGCTGACTCTCACTGAGCGGCAAGGTCACTTTGGCTTCCAGTCCGATCAGGTCTCCTGCGAGAACGACCGTGTTTGCATCACGTCTCGCCAGGAAGCGCAACGTCAGTGAAGCGCACCACCCCAGGCTGACTCCCAGCATCAGCGCGATGGGCAGATTGAAGCGTGAGGCACTTGTTCCTTCAAACAGCTGTAACAGCAGGCCGCAGAGCCCAAACCCGGCCAGCGAAAAAGACCAGAACGATGTGCTGAACAGAACAGCAGGGTTTCCACCTTCAGCGATCCCGCTTGCAGCATCACCATCGATGATGCCGTCCGACTCACCAGCGATCGATAGTGTGATCAATACTCCGCCTGCGATTAAGCAGAGGAGATAGGTCCAGGTCATCGCAATCGACTGGCAGAAGACTCATCATGAGCGAGTCTTC
>QCUI01000045.1 GCA_003210775.1 Synechococcus sp. AG-679-A04 | reverse complement strand
AGAAAAACCTCAAAAAGTCTGCGCTGCAGCAGTTCTGAACATAAATGGGCTAACTATTGGGCTAGATGGTGTTTGCCTGAGAGCTAGAAGTCACGCGGCGCAGCGAATTTTGGCGATTCAATGCAGCGCCGTTCGAGCATCGCTTCGATCAGGATCCACGGCCTTTTTTGCCCCATCACAGCTGATGGATTGAGTCAGCCATTGCCGTTGCTGTGGATCGACTCTGGGCTCGGATGATCTCCATAATCCGAACCTGGTCGTCAAATTCAGCAGCGATGCACCATATGTGGCGTTGACGAGCCTCGTGAGTGATCCCAAAATATGGATCCCCATCACCCTGGCCCGGCTGCACTAGCAGTGGGGTCTTTTTTGTGGCTGGGCTGGGTGTGGGACGTAACCCGTTGCATAGCAGAGGTTGAGTGTCGACCGTCCTTGACGGTTCGGTTTGAGGAACTGTTCCCGCACCCGTCCTGATCGACGCTGAATGGGGCGCAGGCAAAGCGATGACCAAACAACGGCTGCTCCTACCAACGTCCTTCAAAAGCAATTCGCCAAACTTCTGCTGTGTGCCGCGGTGATTGGCACCGCTGCTCGACCATCTGTCATTGAGAACAAATAAGTAGCAAGCACTACGCCGATTCCCCAATGTCCCTCGCCCAAGGTGTTTCTCAAGCGTCTTTGCTCTTGGCGGGTCCTGCGAAACTTCCAGCGATAAGCCTTGCTGATGTCGTGTCGCCCTGTGGAAAAAACAGGGGGCTTTTCCACCAACAGCTCGAGCTTTTCCACAGGAAATCTGTAAAAAACCTGATTAAAAAACAAAGTCTGTGGTTTGTGGCTCAGGTGCTATTCGCCGCTTGACAGATGGACGTGTTCGCTTGAGAAGGAACCCTTAAGCCAGGCCACTAAGCTAGAAGCCGCTGCAGCGGAATGAGTCTCATATGAGATGAGGGAATGCTGGTAATTCGTCGAGAGCTTTGACGTCCTTCTGGATTCATGGCTTTGTAGTGGCGGAAAGCCGGACGTCAGAAGACTGAATGGATCGCAACAAACTGGAAAGCTGCATCAATCCCGCGCTGGCCGTCGCCACTCCGCAGGAGACGCCTTTCGTGAGCCTGGAATCTGAAATACCTGAGGTGCTTTTCACTGCAATGAAGGGGTTCGTCAGCTCCAATCCCAATTGGGATCAATATCAAGTAATGACGTCTGCCTTGGCGCGATTCTTGTACCAGAACGGTTGTAGCGAAAGAGCTGTGACTGAGCGCTATCTCGACGATCTATTTACAAGTCCTGTAGCTGCTTCGCGAAAGGAATAAGAAGTCTCAAAAATGACCTTAACTTCTCATTTTACGCCTTTAAATTTAAATAATTAGATGATTTTCAAGATGAATGAAGCTGTTCGCATTAAGCCTGGTGTGCGAGCACGATGAGGCCGTCAATGCAGCTTGAGGCGCGTTCTTCTTCTTGAGATCAAAGGCTGGAATAAGCGTTTGCCAACCCCCAAAGAGCCCAGGCTGCGACATAGGCGAAGGTCAACGTTGCCCAGGCCGAAGTGATGGAACTGGGGCTCTTGGACATTGGGAGCTGGATTTTTCTCGCCATTACTGGAGGCCAGACAAAACATCCCCTATTTGTTGCCAATCCCTGGCCCATTGACCACGGATGTCTTCGAGCTCTGACTCAGCCTCCCACTTGATTGAGCGAGGTGAACGGATCGATCGTTCTGGTCCGCCGCTTGTTGCAAGGTGGAAGGGATTCAACGCTGTCAGATGACCACCATCACATTGCTGGGTACTGGCCTTCTTGGCACTGCGATTGGTCAAAGGCTGATCGATGTGGGCTTCACGCTGAACGTGTGGAACCGCAACCCCGCCCGTTGCGCTGCGCTGGTCGAGGCAGGAGCCCAGCAACTGAACCATCCCGGGGAGGGGCTTGAGGCTGAATCGGTTGTGATCACAGTGCTCCGCGATGGTCCCGTCACCGCTGAGGTCATCGGCAGTCTTGGTCCTCTGACGGGGAGGTACATCGTGCCGATGGGCACCATGGGGATCAGTGAGAGCGTCGCCCTCGCTGAACAGGTGCGGCTTCAGGGCGGCTCCTTTCTGGAAGCACCGGTGCTTGGCAGCCGCCCTGAAGCGTTGAAGGGCAGCTTGTTGGTGATGGCCGGCGGGGCTCAGGATGTGTTCGAAGCTCAGCTGCCCCTGCTTCGCCAGCTGGCGTCAGAGCCGCGTTTGATGGGTGCTGTGGGCACGGGTGCTGCCGCGAAGCTGGCTCTTAACCAGCTGATCGCCAGCCTCACTCATGGGTATTCACTGGCGCTGCGATTGGTTCAATCCTCCGGGCTGGATGTTGATTGCTTCATGGAGGTGCTGCGACCTTCCGCTCTGTATGCCCCCACCGTCGACAAGAAGTTGGAGCGGATGATGTCTCATCAATACGACGATCCCAATTTCAGTACCAGCCTGCTGCGTAAGGATCTACAGCTCTTTCTGCGGGAGGCGCGATTGGCAGGAGTGAATGCCACCGCTTTGGAGGGGCTCGCGAGCTTGCTGGAACGCGCTGACGGAACGGACCTGGATGCAGGCGACTATTCCGCCCTTCATGAACTGACGGACGGACGATGAGTTGACGGTTGTGTCGAAGCTCAGCTGAGGTACCAGCGGATTACGGCAATTACCTGCCCGGCGGGACCCTGTCCAGTCATCCATTCGCCGATGATCGCGGCTGCAAATCCCACCATGGCTGTGCGCCCATTGATTCGTTCAACGATCTCCAATGCCGAGGTATTCCAGGGACGCTTGGTGGTGAGGCTTTCTCCGAATGCTTCGATCGGTTCGTATTGATATCTCTGATCGGGCATGGGACGAGGCGCTTGTGCGGCTCAGAAGCTTATGCAATTTCTGCAGAAATCTGAATAATGTGATTTTCCTGCGTTTCCCCTGCTGTGAACGTTGATCGTCTGCGTGAACTGTTCACGAAGCCTTACGGCATGCCCGCTCCTACTGAGGAGCAGTGGCGAGAGTTATATGACGAGAACGTGTGCTTCAAGGACCCGACTCAGGAGCGCCAGGGCATTAGGGCCTATGTGGATGCACAGGACGGATTGATGCGGCGTTGCGATGACGTGTATCTCACTCCCGCCGCTATCGCCGTTGAGGGAGACACCGCATTCGTGGAATGGGAGATGGGCCTCAAGATCAAGGGGATCGAATTCATTTACCCAGGCACCAGTCGACTGCGATTCAACGCGGAAGGCAAGGTGGAGGACCACAGGGACTACTTCGATTTCGTGGGCCCAACGTTTGAACCGGTTCCGGTGGTTGGTGGCTTTGTGCGCTGGCTTTACAAGCGCTTTGTTGACTGAGCACGGCTCAGTTTCCAGAACAGCAGGCTGAGAGTCGCCGCCCCGAAGCCAAGGAACAAAGTGATGAGCCCTTCCGTGTCCATGTCAAATGTTTGTAATATTGATTCATTCTTAACGGTCAAGGCAGGGCTGTGTTGCCGCCTTGGGCTGAGTATTTCTGCTCATTTCCCCTGAGATTCGATCTTTGGGCACACGATTTAGGGGATCAGTCCCTTACGTTTCGTAAACTATCTTTTACTTCTGTGATCAGGGCAATTCTTACTCGTCCATTTCTTGCTGACGCCGGTCTGCTTCTGCTTCGGGTCTTTACCGGAGTACTCCTGATTCATCACGGCTACGAAAAACTCGCCAATATCAGCAATTTTGCCGACGCGTTCGTTCGTCCTCTCGGATTGCCCTTCCCGATCACCTTGTCTTACATCGCAGCTTTCTCGGAAGTTGGAGGAAGTTGGTTGTTGATCACAGGTCTTCTAACCCGTTTCGGTGCCCTGGCCATCCTTGGAACGATGACCGTGGCGATTTATCACGCTGTCAGCACCGCTGGATTCAACATCTATCTGTTGGAGCTTCTGGGTCTGTATTTCGCTTCAGCAACTGCAATTCTGGCGGTTGGTCCTGGTCGACTCTCTGTTGATGAACTGATTGCACGTCGCTTTGGTTTTGACACACGTTCCCAGGCAGATCGTCTTGAAGCTGCGTTCTCTGCAGATCAAAGCTCCAGCGGGACTGTTAAAGCAGATGTGGTTGCCGACGGCGTGGGCTGATACCGCACTTTCTCTGCTTCAGTACACCGACTGAGGCAGGGTGAAACCGGTGTTCATATGCTCGAAATCGAGCAATACCCAGGTGAGCCAGACCACCAGGACGATGACCCCGGATACCGCAGCGAATCGAGCGAAATTGCGGGCAACCAGTTCAACAAGACTGATCTCCTTCATGCATGGATTGCGGGGTCTTTCATTTTGCTTGATTTGTCGCTTCGCTGATGCTTTTCCAGCTCGACGCACCCACTCTCAGCCTGCTCGTGTTCGGATCGGTCTTCGCAGGTCTCCAGGTCTGGTGGATTGGCGCATTGGTGATTCGCAACAATCGATGTCGTGGAGAGCGACCTCTCACCACCCAACAATTTCGTCGCGATTTGGAACGTATCTTCCGTCAGGAATCCTGATTGAGCAGACCTGAGATGTGTGGTCGTTATGCCCTCTCCACGCCTCTGAGCAAGCTTCACCCTATTTTGCTCGAAAACATGGATCAGGAGCATCGCACTCGTTATGCACCAAGGGATTTGATTGTTCCTGGCGAGCCATTACTGGCATGTCGTTCTGACCAATCGGGTCCAGAAGCATCGCTCATGCTCTGGGGACTGATCCCCGGCTGGCTGAAGGATCCTTCGCAGGGCCCCAGACCCTTCAATGCCCGTGCTGAAACAGTGGCCGATAAGCCCAGTTTTCGAGCCTCCTGGCGTCATCGACGTTGCCTGATCCCTGCCAGTGGTTTTTTCGAAAAAGGTCGCATCATCAGGCGGATCGATCGACAACCCTTCTGGCTTGCTGGTCTCTGGGAACGATGGCTGGGTAGTGATGGCAGTGAGGTTGATACCTGCACGGTCCTCACCACGATTCCAAATGAACTCGTCAAGCCGCTGCATCACCGCATGCCCGTGCTGATTCCTGAGGGATTGGAAAAAGCCTGGATGGCAGCCGTGGATGGCCAGCAGCTGAGAGCGCTTGAACCGCTGCTCGGCCCCTGGGATTCGAATGGCTGGGAAGCGGTCTCATGTAAGGATGATGGCCAGCTTTCGTTGCTGTCTGATTTGCTGACTTAGTCAATGCCTGGGAAGAATGCTGGTTTCGGCAACCCAGACGGGGTTCTCACCTCCTGCGTTGACTACCTGCTTTGACGCCTTCGTCTGCGCTTGCCTGAAGATATTGACTCATCTCCTTTTGGTTATCAACAAATACTTCTCAGTCATTGAGTTGTTTTTTTGTGGAAATCAGTTAGTTCTTGTCCCCTTTTGGGGGGCTGGAACTGTCTCTGCTGGCAGGCTATTCAAGCGATTCCTGAATGAATCGATGGGCAGTATTTTGCTTGGAATAATGCAGTTAAATCGTCAAAGCCACGCCAACATGAAGACTTTTGCATCAATTGATTCACGCTCATGGTCGAGGAGACCTTGCTTCTTGAAGCAATTGATACGCCGTGGGGACGTGTGAGTATCAAAATCTAATCGGCACTGATGATTATGGCTAACACTCAAGCTACAACTTTTCAGCGTCTAGTTGGAGAAGTGCTTATTGCTCAATTCTCCTCGAAGCTGCTGCTCAATCTGATTTTTCTCCTGACTTGGTTTTGGGGAATTTTCTGGATTGTCAGCGCCGGAGAATCGGATTCCAGTGTTTTCTTTGCGGGTCTGCCGGCAATGCTTCTTGTTGCCGGCGCATGGTTCACCTTTCTGAATAGAGGCTTTAATAGGAAATGAACAGCTCCAAGCAGACCACAACTGAAATGCCGAAGAATTTTCGAGCATTCGGCTTTGCCTTCTTTATGGCTGGTGCTTTCTTCCATTGCATGGACTTTCTTGGTGTGGAAGACACTCTGATGTGGGGAATGGGGCTGGGATTTCTGGGAGCATTCCTGTTGTCGTTGTATTTCTGGACGCGAATTGCAGTGAATAGACGATTCTGGAAATATTTGGCCTGATAATTCGGTGCAGCTCGTGTGGTTGCGGCTTGACAGTTCTCTTTTGGTCTGTCGACTTTCTCTAGTAATAGGGTCTTATGATTCGATGAGGTTTTTGACCTTTGAGTTTTTACCGTTTGGATGTTGCTCATGCATCAGAAATCTCGTCTTGGCTGCTTTGAGGACGGTTTTCCAGGATGCAGTGATGTGAATTGACTGACCGTAGGGATTGCTTCCTGGTGATGAATCATGATCAGCAAGGTCTGATTTTGGCGTAGGCGCTTGGAGCTAGTGATAAGACGATGCTGAGCTATAGATTCCGCGAGGGCGTTCATGTTGCTTTTGGTGAGAGCGTTGTTGTTACGACTCCCTATGCCACGAGACTGAACTCAATCCAACAAAGCCTGCACATTGATCGCCCAACTGATTCGCTGAAGATTCTTTTAAGAGATCTGTTGGACAGTGGGGTTAGTCGAGAACATATCTCATGCCTTGATGATTCTTTGTCCGCCAACACTGAGCATTTAGAGCTTCTGGGCAAACTAGAATATTTTTACACGAAGGGATTGCTTTCGGTTGAAATCATTGGCTTGGAGGGTCCTGCGATTTCTCTTAATCCTGTGAAGTCATTGCTTCATCGAAAGACTGCTCCAGAGGGCGACTATCGCATCAGGTTTTCTAGATTTGTCAGTGTTCAGCCTTTGGTTGATGGGCTACAAGTCACATCACCTTTGTCATCTGCAACTGTTCGCCTGAAGGATCAAAGATTGTTCCCGATCCTCATGCAGCTTGTTTCAGAGTGCGATGAAGACTCGATTAAAGAGGCTCTTCCTAATGATCTACGTGTGCACTATGCAGATATTGCTTCACTATTGTTGAGCTCAGATGTTGCAGGAGTCTGTGATGATCAAGGTGTGGCTGATGTCGACCAAGAAGCTATTGAGGCGGGCTGGACGACTGAAGATCTAGCATTTCACTGTCATACGCGTGGACAGATGATTGATCTGTGTCGTCATCGATCAATCCTTGCTTCAAACGACAAAAAGCAGCTTCCTGCGAAGCATCAAAGAATCATTCTCTGTACGGCAGCTCTTCCGGTGCCTTCCCGGATCAATCACAACCTGAGTTTTTTTCAAGTTGTTCGCGAACGTAAAACAATCCGCACTTATCAGGAGCAGCCGGTTACTGCTGCGGTGCTGAGTGATTTCCTCTGGCATTCCATGCACATACGGGAGGAGATTCTCTGCGATCCGGGGCTTTCGCGAGCCTATTCAGGCTTGTTAAGACCTGTCGCCAGCGCTGGTGCTCTTCATTCCATAGAGCTCTATTTGTGCATTAACCGATGTATCGGCCTTCAGACCGGGTTTTATCACTACGACTCTTGCAATCACTCTTTGGGAAAGCTGAGTGACCTCGGCGAGCCTTGTCTGCAGATGCTGGACCTTGCTGCTGCCTCGACCTGCCGTGCACCCCAAGTGGCTTCTGTTTCACCGGGGCTGGGCCAGCGACCCGATGTTCTTGTTGTCATGTCTTCCCGGTACGGCAGAAATGCAAGTCTTCATCAGCAAACTGGTTTGTCCTATGCGTTGATCCTCAAAGATGTGGGGGCTATCTACCAGCAGCTCTATTTGGTTGCGACGGCTCTGGGACTCGCGCCTTGTGGGCTCAGTTTTGGTAGCAGCGAGTTGTTTGAGCAGGCATCAGGTCTTTCCAGTCGGCTGGAATGTTCCGTTGGTGAATTCATGATCGGCAATCCACTGTCAATGGATGGCTATGGCTTACGGGCCGGTTCTGACCTCAGGCCTTAAAGCCTGTCCTGGCGAAGACGCCTCATTGTGTTTCTGGGCATCATTCGATTGTCTTGGAGTGAGGGCGTCCGTTTCCCTGGCTGTCGTGCACGCGGGTGATAGCTGATCAGCACCATGCCCATCAGCAGCAGAACGATGACTGCTCCGGCTCGAAGGATCTGGAGCATCAGCTGATCTCGTCCTCCAGCCCAGGTTGCACCACGCCCTGCTCGAGCGGCAACAACTCCTCGTCGTCGCCGGCTCTGCTGCGCACCGGTGCACTGAAACCTCGAGCGCGTGGATTTTTCACTTCAAACGGTCCTGGTGTCCCGGCCGGTACCGCCAATCGCAGTGCAAAAGTGTGGTCTCCTGGCAGGACATCGCCGATCGACCCCACTCGCGTGCGGTTCTGAAGCACCGGTTCACCGCTGCGATCCAGAATCCGGGCATAAACATCGGTGTCCACAACGGAGTTGCGGCTTGGGTTGTTGACGTTTCCGCTCAGGACGTAACAGCTGGCTCCCTCCGGGCTGCTGATGTTGCTGCGCTGGCTGTTGCTATTGCTTGGCTGGGAGCCCGGGTCGGAAGCGTCGCAGGGAGCAAGGGTCACTGAGGTGAGCCGCAGGTCTGCAGCCCATGCCGGTTGCGCCATCAGCAGGAAGGCGACAAACAGCAGTGAGAACAGACTTCTCAGCATGGGACCCAGACAGGAATGGCGGACGCTACCAGGGCTTGATCGGCCCTGCGAGCAGAGATCGCCGCCTGTCGCTAGAAGAGGGCGAACTTGAGCGTCTGACGCATTCATTTCATGCAGAGCCCTTCGTCGATGCGATCGGTCACCCCAGGAGGTCCCGAAGGCGGCCTGGTGGCGATCGTTGCCCTTGTTCTGGCAGGTTTGCTGCTTCTGGGTCAGGCGCTGTTCGTAGTCCCAGCCGGTGAGGTCGCGGTGATCACCACCCTTGGCAAGGTGAGCGGGGTTCCGCGCCAGCCCGGACTCAACGTGAAAGCACCCCTGGTTCAGCAGGTCTGGCCATTCAGCATCAGAACCCAGGTGAGACCTGAGAACTTCGCCACGCTCACCAAGGATCTTCAAGTGATCCAGGCCACAGCCACCATCAAATACGCTCTGCGCCCCGATGAAGCGGGCCGGGTCTACAGCACGATTGCCAGCAGTGATCGCGATGTGTATCCCCGCATCATTCAGCCTTCGTTGCTGAAGGCCCTCAAGTCTGTGTTCTCCCAGTACGAACTCGTCACCATCGCTTCGGAGTGGAACGACATTTCCTCGCTTGTGGCCTCAACGGTTGCTGAGGAGCTCGACCAGTTCGATTACGTGAAGGTTGTGGGTCTGGATCTCACCGGTCTGGAGATTGGTCAGGAATACAGAGCTGCCATTGAGCAGAAACAGATTGCTGAGCAGCAGCTGCTGCGCGCTCAGACGGAGGTCAAAATCGCCGAACAGGAAGCGCTGCGTTACGACACGCTCAACGAGAGCCTCGATGATCAGGTTCTCTACAAACTCTTCCTGGACAAGTGGGATGGCCAGACCCAGGTTGTGCCTGGAATGCCAGGAGCTTCCGGCGGTACTCCCCCGGTGATTGTCGGCCGCAAGTGATGTTGATTCAGCCTCAGTTTCTGATCAGGCCATCCGCACTTGGGAGGAGCGTCCTCCCGGTGGGTTGGCTTCCAGGGCAGCTCTGGGCATGAGTCAACGCGCAACCACAGGCCTCTTGCTGGTGCTCTCGCTGGGTTTGATCACTCATTGCGCGGCTCGTACGCGGGTGAGGGTTCAGTACAGGGTGTTGCCGCAGCATGGGCCTTTGCAACAAGGCCCTGCACCCTCACAGCAGCGCAATCAGCTTCCAGGTGTGCTGATGTGATGCCGCGTGTCATTGACGGTGACATGGAGGGTTCCGTCACGAAGGTGCTGGGGAAGAAAAACCGTTTGATTTGGATGTTCCCGTCAGGTTTGGTTAGCGGTGGAGAACCCCTCTGGAGGTTCACCATGTCCATGAAGCAACTGGAGACTTTTCTCACAAGGGCCAACGGCAACGACAACATCCGCCAGGAGGTTGAGCAGTGTGCTGGTGATACAACCTGTGTTGCCAAGGTTGGACTGCGACATGGTCACAAGTTCTCGGCTGCCAACTTCAGCCGCTGGCAACGCGAGCACAAGTGATTATCTGGGCCGCCGCTTGATGAGCGAGCGGCCCTTATGTAACGGCACGTTGACGACATCCACGCCGTCTCCGCTGAAGCTTTTAGAACCCGCATGTCGGAATATTGGATACTCCATGCAGATCAGCTTCAGCAGTGAACTGGCACATTCAATTGCTGTGATGCTGCTGGAATTGCGCGCTGAACTGGATGAGTTCGCTTACCAGCATGACCAGGCCGCTGATGTTGCTGAGCAGCTGACCAGCAATCTGCTGGGAAGCTCCTCTCAAGCCTGATCAGGATCCACAGGCAGTCCGCGCCAAGCAAGAGCAATCTGTCTTGCGAGCAGAAGTCCGGGATAGAGCCGGTTTGCTCGTCCTGTATTGCTGAACAAACCATTCAGCAGGCGCAGTAGGGGATCGCTGGGTGACAGCTGTTGACAGAGCATGGCGATGGCTTCACTGCCATGCCAGATGTGTTCTTCATCCATCAGAACGGCGCCGTTGCTGAGATTGAAACCTTTGTTGCGCAGTTCTGCTCTCAGTTCATGGTCACTGCGCCCATCTCTGATCACCAGATCGGGCAGACCACCCATGAGTTCACTGCGGTGGGCGAAATGCCTGCAGAAAGGGCAGCCGCCGTCGTAGACGAGAGTGAAAGACATGCAGACATCCTGGCGTGCTCAGCTGGCGTTCAGCGGACTTTCAGCGGACGTTGATCGGTCGTTCCGGACCACGGTCTGCGGTTAATTCTCCCTTCAGCTGAGGCAGGTTGCACTCTGAACGGTAGGTTGATGCCATCGATTAAACGGATCGCTTCGGGCTCGAATGGCAGAAAAGGAACTCCTCAGAGAGGTGGCGCTTGAGCTTTGGGGCTCAGTCAAGAAGCTGCGTCCAGGCCTACCAAGGGAGTCTCGGCTTGAGCTCACGCTCAAAGCCCTGATGGTGATCGGCGATCTGCATGATCAGGTGCAGGCGGCTGTGGTGGTCGGCGTGATCGCTGAACAGGAACCCCCTGAGAACGAGCCTGAAGGGCAAGACGTGACCAAGTCGGCAGACTCTGCGCCAGAAGTTGAGCAGACGCCTGACGGTCGCCGGGTGGTGCGTCGTCGCTCCCGTTCCACCGGTTGAGTTGAGAGCTCGAGCCGGTCGTCCTTGACACAGCAGTGTTGGATTCGGGCTTTCGATCCGCTGCTGTTGCTATCTGATCGGGGGAGGATCGTCATCCGATCGGATGGCTTAAAGACTCTGAAAATCCAGTGATGTCTGCCCTTTCTGAATTGAGCGTGTCGGACTTCATATCAGCGATCAAGGTGCGCTGATGAATAGTGGTCTCTCACGTGAATCGCTTAAAGAGCGACAAAGGTATGCGGATTGGTATGAGGGTAAGCCTTTTCAAGAACAACTACTGATCGATGAGATTGCTGACCAGACTTATTTCATTCTTGGGGAAGATTAGAACAATTTATTCGTCGAGCTTTTAAAGCAAAATGGAATTGATACGGCAGATCAATTTGTTGATTCTTTTTGCGTTGAATATGAGGGTGTTGTTGAATCTGATGAGTTTGTAGTCGTTGTTTTTGAGGGGAATTCATACTTTTTTAGAAGGTTGTGTAGTCGCTCTCAATAAAAACTCGAAGTGATCCCTTGGTCTGTTGCTGAGCATTCCAGCGGTTAAAGTTGTTCTGATCACTCCCAGTTGCTGTTCGTTGATGTGGCGGCACAGGGTTGCGTGGCATGTCTTTTGTTGTTGGAGTAATGGCTAAATTGCTCTTTAGTAAAAGACCTCTTTTTTGAAGTTTGCGTGAAACGAGTGATCAGTAAGGCGCATGGGTAAATCATGAGACCTTTCTTGAAACATTAAATTCAGGAAAGATTAGTCGCGCTCTCGTCTTCAAAGGCTTGGGATGGGTGAATATGGTCAACAAGATGGCCGCCGAATTTATTTGCCCGCCACTTGGGACAGGAAGATCAGAGGGATTCAACTGGTCTCTTAGCTCCTAGAATTAATTCGCTCACCACCATTGCTGCCGTGTCAGAAAAGAAAAGGGACTGGTCTTTCTATTGGTGGCTGGCTTTTCTTGTCATGGCATTTGTTTCCATGGTGAAAGAGGGGGTCATTGTCCCTAATGCTTATGCAGCAATCATCTTTGCTTTTGGAGCAGGTTGGAGCGCTGCAAACTTGAAGAACAAAAGATGACTACCTTTTTGATGGTCATCTTTTGTTTGGAAGAACGCAAGGGACACCAGTAGCATAGTTCTGCTTTTCACGCAGGATTTGCTTTGGTAGATGTCAACCAATTTTTCTCTTTCTTTCAGCGGAACTGCCAGATTGGTGAGGGGTTGTGTGCCGATGGAGCCTGCTGCTATCACTCCAGACGGCATAGACCTTTTGTCTACGGAGAAGGCTGAAGTTCTTCTGGGTGTCCGTCTCTTTCACGAGAGCAATATCCGTCATCTCCAGGTGCTGAATGCCATCACAGGTCAAGAGCCTTTGCCGGTGACTTGGGATGAAGCTCTTGCTCTTTGGATCAGAGAGCGCAGCAAATCGAATGCTCGAAACCTGGCAGATGGGTCAATCAAACAAGCACGGAAGTCAGTGGAGGAGATCAGATCTTTTGGCTCACCCTCTGACCTCAACAAACACGTAATCAGGGACTTCATCGCTGCTCTTGAAGCGAAGATCAGCAGTTCCACTGTCAGAACACGTCTCAGCCTTTTGTCTGCGATCTGCCAAGACCTAGTTGCTCAGGACTACCTACAGCGGAACCCCTTCTTAGACGTCCCTTACACAGCGAGAAGCAAGCAAGAACGTCGTGCCTTTACTGATCAGGAGATCACGTTGCTCAAGGACCATGAACATCCTTGCTACTGGCAGTTGATGACTGGCATTCGTACAGGTGAACACGTTCACTGTCAGATCGAAGACGGTTGCCTCATCGTTGTTCCACAAAGGAAAGACGGGGTGATCACCTGGAGACCTAAGACGCTCTCTAGTCACCGCCGTGTACCCCTTCCAAATGGGTTCACTAAACCCACCTATAAGGAACAACGCATCAGACAGACCTTCCGAGAGCTGATCACTGATCCCCTTGCGCCAGTACACAGCTCAAGACACACCTTCTACGAACTCAGTCGGAGAGCAGGGTGTGACGCACGGATCATCGAAGAACTAGCTGGTCATGGTTCTACTACTGGATCCAAGTCAGCCAAGGGCTACGGCACCTTCCCTGATGATGTACTCCAGAGGGAAGCAAAGAAGGTCTGGGACCTTATTCAGGACATCACTAACTGATTCGCATCAGCTCTCAGACTCTTTCAAAGCCTTTTCAAATACTGAAGCATCAACCTTTTTGCAGATACCTTTAATCTTCCAGTCAATGATAACTGGCAAATCATTTGAAATGAATTTACCTCTTGTTGCTGAACTGAATGGAGGGCTAAGGTTCATTAGCAACTGAAAGCTTGATTAGCCTGTACCAACATCTAAAGCTTCAGAATAGGTTAGTTGATCATTGTCTATTTGTACATTATAGGTCTTCACTGAATCTCTCTCGCCAAGAGTAACACCCTTGATTGTTTGATCTTTAAGGGCTATTTTATAAATCCCAACATAAGACTTACTTTCTTTTTTGATGTATTTTGATGTTTGTGCATGTAATACATCGCCTTCCCAGCTTTCCTCACACTTTAAATACAAGTAATCATCAGCAAGAACAGGTGATGCTGAGAGGAGCAGAGCCCCAAGGAGGATTGGGAGTTTCATGAGATAGGTTGCTTCGGTTTAATTCAATGGTGGATATTTGTTCTTGCAAATGGCCACAACCTCTTCAAAAATCTCTTTCCAATCTTGGTCTGCATATTTTACGTAGAAATAATCGCCCATACAGTCGCAATACTTAGACTTCTGAATCCTGTAGTCGTCAGATATTTTATCGGAACCCATACACTTCTCTTTAAAGCCAACAGGAATTGGTCCGACATCAGCAAAGACTGGAGTACCGTAAAGGAGCAAGGCCCCAAGTGCTAATAGCGATTTCATATACAGATCCGAGATGGCTAAACAGTAGCAGCATCAGGCATCAGCTCACTCAGGCTTCTTCTCACAGACCGCTTCATAAAGCTCGGGTAATCCCATCTCTGAAGTGTCTCCCCACTCTTTAGGGACTCGTCTTGGTATATTTCCATCTTGATCATAAATCAGCTGTTTATCGCAATCAATTTTGGTTTGGTGATAATGAGGTCCGTAGGCATCTGGATCAAAAGTTGTTTTGATCTTGACATTCCAAATATTATTACCCAGAGACTTGGCTTCTATTAGATAACTCCAGTATTTCTGACCCTGACGGAAACTATCAAAATATGGCGTATCACTACTAACTGATTGAGACCTGGCACTCAAGCTCAAGCTAAGCATCAGCAAAACGATCAGCAGCTTCATACTCCTCCATTGGCGAGGTATGGATCTTTAATGTTCAGTTCTTGGACGATGTCTAGAATCAATTGTTCATCCATCTTGCTGTACGTTTTGCTAGCTAGCTCTTTGTGAAGTGGTGCCACTTTAACTCCTCTTGTATTTTTAAAGCATCCCAATATGTTCTCTCGCTCGCCGACAAAGAATAGAATCCTTAGATCAGAGCCTCTACTGTCAGCCGCTAACGGATTTCCGTAAAATTTATGTACTCTGTCACAGCTTTTTGATGGGTTTGGCTTTGCATTTGCTGGATACTTACAACCTACTAGTCCTAGTAAAAGAAGGAAGACTGATAATCGCTTCATTGGTTGCTTCTCTTTCTGTCACTAGCACAATACCTGGCTACCCTTAATCCATCAAAACAGGCTTGAGGAAATAATGACTGAAACAAACCCAGGTGACCACCCGTTGAACGTTATTACCCTCGCTGATAACTCAATTTCACTAATACTTCAAACACTTGGCGGTGGTGGTGGGTGGATTATTTCTGCGACTGACCCTGTTACTGGTCAAAACATACAGACCGATTTAACTCAACAACTTCAATCCTTACTCAACGGCTCAGATATTACTGTTGCTATTAAATATGATGGTAGAGATGAAGTGCTGGATGAATTGGCTGGAGATATTCGCCAAGCATTTTTAGAAGTGTTTAATGATTGGTTGTACCATCAAACATACTACATCAAAGCAGATCCTCGCAAGAATACAACATCTTCAGGAATCAATTGGGAAATTACTGACTTGACTCTTACTGTGCCAGTTTTCGATGTCAGTCCAGTCCAAGCGTTTATCAATGAACCATTAATAGACAAGGTGGAAGATGTACAACGCATTGCAAGTGTATACGGGTTTAATTTTATTCCTTCAGTCCTTGATGGTGGTCAGTCCTGGTTTAGCTTTCCTGTAGAACCTGGTGGATCTATATCTGAAAATCTTAGTGAATATGTTGATCAGGTCGCATTTGTAAGCATTGAAGGTGGTATTGAAAGTAAGGCTGACGATGGTGACAGCTTGAAGCTCCTTTTTGGAAGTCTAGTTCCTCAATAAATTAAAAAAATCTGAAGCCTTATAAGAGACGTGGCTACAAGGAGGATTGGATGTTTCATTATCCTTTGCCTCCTTGAAGTTCTGAGCAGTCAGGATAAGTTTTAGATGCCTCAATATTCCTCTTGATTCGAGTAAGTTCGTCCGTAATAAACTTATAGGCTATGCCATTCTTCTCAGCTTGGCTCAAGTCTTTAGAAATACGACCCGCCTCCTCCATTTGCCTTGCCATTGAAACAGTATTCTCAGGCTTTAGTACTTCCTGATATGCCATTTGATATTGTTTCTCATACTTTTGTATTTCACTTGCCTTGTTCTTTATGCAGTTATTGTCCCTGTCGAATTGAGCAATGGCAGGTGTTGCTGAGAGGAGCAGAGCACTTAGGAGGATTGGAAGTTTCATTGATGTAGAGAATTTTCAAATTCTGAAGCATCAATATCTGTGCAACTACCTTTGGTTATATATTCACCAATATACGTTAACGGTCGCATTCCATCCATGGCAAAACCAACATAGCTGCCATTTATTAATATCTCTCCAGGAGGATCGAACGATATTTTGGTTTCTATGTGCCCTCTAGTTCCTTCGCCGTAATGCATTAGTTTTCCATTGTTTATCTTGGCATCGATCTTTGCCTGCACATCGCTCTTTTGATTACCGTCTTGGTGGTGAGTATATTTGCTATTTTTGAGGTCAATCCTGTAGATCTCTTTGCTGATATTGTCTTCATTGGTGGACTCTATCTCCTCAAAATCGCGAATAACTTTCGCTGTTTCTGCATCAATGGCTCTGAGTTGCGTTTTGGTCTCACAAATCAAATAAACAAAGTCATCAGCGATAGCAGGTGATGCTGAGAGGAGTAGAGCACTTAGGAATAGAACAGATTTCATAGACACGCGCTCGTTACCTAAAATATAGCAGTTTCACGTATCAGCTCTACTAGAAACAACTCTCCGTAAGCCAGCAGCGCGTCTAGCGACGCACCAGACAAACTGCCTTCCTACGTGTTGTTCACTAATCCAAGTAAGGCTTAATTAATCGCTGTGCCTCCTCTTCTGAAATAGTAAGATCATTACACTAAGAGTTCATATGAGGAGCTAGTGCTTGCACCGCTTCCCACGCTTTATCAGATGACAATGCCCATGAATATGTAGCATTAAGTTCTGGACTCTCGCCTATAAATTCTTTCATTACTTCTCTTGCTCTAGTTCTTCCAGGGAAATGACCTTCTCGTTTTTGCCCTCTTCAGAAGCACCTTCGACAGTCGGCCTCTTCTTGAGGTCGGCAGCAGGAGGTTTAGGAGCAATAAGCCCTGGAATCCAGTTCGATGGCATTGGTGTCTTGTCACCCAAAGGGCATTGCCCCAAGCTATTCAGTGAGTTGCGTCTTGCAAACCGGCGAAAGGGCAGGCAAGGATTGGTGGATGGGCCAGGTGATCCACTGCGGCGGTGCTGCCCGGGATCCGAAGATCCACAACCTCTTTCAGATCGCTGATGTGGATTCAGGTGTGATCCGCTGTGTCAACGCTGATTTGGTGACGCAAATCCCCAGGCCAATAAAAACCCAGCTATGGGCGGGGCATGATGGGTGTGAGGTTGTTTTGTCGGGAGATCGATGGCGACTACTCAACGCCCCCTGCTTTTCCCTTTCGGGTTTTGTATTGCTCTCAGCCCCGATTTGATGGCCTCAGGCTTCCCGACAGAGGATTAACGACACATGCTTTCTAATGCAGCCTCTCCAATTATTTGAGTTATTCCATTGCTCCAGACTGGCATTTGAATCTCTCTATAGCGCCATGCATTGCAATCACCTAACTCAGCGATATCCCATAACAAGTTGAATGATAAAGATCCTTCCAAGATCCTGTACAGTTGATCTTCGCTCCGTACTTTTATCATGAAGATCAGTCGTAATTACGTTGACAATGCAATTCATTTGCTTGAAATTGGTGCTATCGATCAGTTTTTAGCCAATTTTGTTGCGGAGAACGTCCAATGGATTATCACAGGCTCAAGTGTCCTTGCTGGTGTTTATACATCTAGGACTGAATTTATCAACACCGCAGTCTCAAGGCTGAAATCCTCATTGGATGGCGGTATTCAGTGGAGAGTAAACAATGTCATCATAGATGGCTCTTTCGCCGTGCTGGAGATGACCTCCAAGGCTGTCGCTAAAAACGGTGAGCCTTACAACAACCAGTATGTTTGGATATTAGAGTTTGACGGCAAAATATTTCACAAAGTACGAGTGTATTTTGATGATGTCTTGGTAGACAAAATTATTAAATAAATCGCACATAAAACGACAACAGTCTCACCAATATGATGACTGTGACAGCAGCAAAAGTTTAAAGCTTCATTTGCTTAGGCTTTTTAGAGAAGGTCATCCCTCCTGGACCTCTCCACCATCTCTGGAATCAATTAGATTCAGATCACCCGATCAGGTGATCTTCAGGTTCCTTAGACCCCTCTGTTGGGTGCTTTTAGCTGTTCATGAAAAACCCCGCACTAGGCGGGGTTTTCTGTTGGTTCTTCCTGAGGCATCAATCGCATTAGTTGCATCCAAAGGGAAGATCCCATTTGGGCACTACCCCCTTAAGCTGCTCACAGACGTTAGATCCAACAGCATCTTGTTGATCGCCCATAACAGGTTGATCAGTCAGGAGTGGCACCGCGACGTCGAACTCAAGCGGGCTAAATGTTTCTGAATCAGAGATGAACTCTGTAACGAGTTTATCGTAAGA
>QCUI01000044.1 GCA_003210775.1 Synechococcus sp. AG-679-A04 | reverse complement strand
TACAAGGTCTGCCGACCAAAGGACCAACCCATTTGATTGTTGAGACTGTTGGAGCAGGGGCCAGAAGTCAGTCTGCTTCTGCGATCTGCTCAGGTGGAGTGTCGACCAAGGTTGGTTCCTCCGATTGCGTGGCCTCACTCTCCACCCGCAGTGGTGTTTTTGACATCGGTCGAATCGCGCATTGCCTTGGTTGGCAAAACCTCCAATAGTGGGAATGGTGTGGCTGGATCGTTCCCTGAAAGCATCTCTTGAGCTGTCAACAACACCGCAGAAGGATCGGTTAGCGACCATGGACGCCGGCAAAGCAGCAACTGCGATCGGCTGATGGCGGCATTTGCGCAAGAGATTGAGGCCGGTGATGGCTATTCATCCAGGCGGACCAAGGAGATCTTCAATCAGAACTTCAAGGACGCCACCCCTGAGGAGATTGAGGCGTCCCGCAAGTGGTACTACCACGACAGATGGACTGAAGAGAACCAGGACCACAAGATTTGGAAACCAGATCTGTTGGCCCCCGTGCCAGAGGGTCAACAAGGCCACGGTGTGTTCGTGGTCAAGCATCCACACAGCATCACTTTCATGTGTGGGCTTTGGGCGGTCGTGCTTGCGCTCAGTGACGAAGCAGGCAAGAGGCACAAGTATCCGGCCTGGACACTGGGAGTGAAGACCGGGAAACGGTTCCGATGTTCTCCCTCAGCTATTCGCACATTGATCCTCGGTCAGTTTGATCAGGACACCTATGACGACTGGAAACAGCTTGTGATGAGCAACCAGCAAGGCGCGTATGAAGCTCTTGCTTCTGCCTGTGACTGGCTCGGACACAAGAAAAAAGTTGGCTTGAGCTATCTCAGTGGTCGATCGTCGATGCAGCTCTTGATGGATATGGGGATTCGATGTGAGAGAGACCATGCCTTCCTTTATCCCCACTACAAAAAGATGTTTGAGGAAAAACTATTGAATGAAACCAGGTCGGAATATGACGAGTGGCTCAAACATGCTTCAATCGACCATCGAGAGATGTTCAAGCAGATGGTCTCGAACACCAAAAGAGAGAACCCAAGGCTTACCGAAGCGGCTGCACGACAACAGGTCATGACCACCCTTCATGAAATGGGCGTGATGTCATAAAACCTTGGCGCCAACCTGTCGTTATGGATGGTTCATCAATGTCTGCAGCATCAAGTGATTCCAGCTTTCTCAGTGACGATCAGGACTTGATTGCACAGAACCTTGATCAGATCATTCATTCGGATACCTACAAGCTGGCTCATCACGATCTTGATCTTCTGAATAGCCCCTCGATGCGCGGGGTCAGGATGCTTTTGGAGATTAGTAAGCCAGAGCTAACGCTAGAGGAGGCTGGAATCACCTCGACCATCATTGTGTTCGGAGGTGCTCGAGTTCAGGAGCGCTCAGCTGCAGAGTCGTGTCTGGCGGAATCAGTTAATGCACTGAATGCTGACCCAGGCTCCCACTTGTTACAACGCAAAGTGGATCAAGCCCGAAGGCTTGTAGAGCTTTCAGGCTTCTACGATTCAGCACGCGAATTTGCTTTTTTGGCTTCAAGATATGGTCAACAAGAAGACAGCTCCTCTTCTTGTTGTTCGACCCATGTCATTGTTACTGGTGGTGGTCCTGGGATTATGGAAGCCGCCAACCGTGGAGCTTTTGACGCTGGCTGTCGTTCAATTGGTTTTAATATTGATCTACCGCATGAGCAATATCCAAATCCTTATATCACCCCAGAGTTGTGTTTTAAATTCAACTACTTTTCACTACGTAAGTTCCATTTTGTGATGCGCTCTGTTGGGGCGGTTTTATTTCCGGGTGGTTTTGGAACTTTAGACGAGCTTTTTGAAGTTCTCACATTACGGCAGGTTGGGGCTAAAAGTGCTATGCCGATTGTTCTTTTCGGTACTGATTACTGGTCTCGATTGATTAATTTTGATTTGATGGCTGACTCGGGACTGATTGATGACAAAGATCGTCAATTAATCCAGTTCGCTGATACCGCTGCTGAAGCTTGGAGTCTGATTCTTGGCCAGCAATAAATGTCTTCGATTTGCCTTGACTTGTGCCGTTCATAAGCCTTTTGTGTGTCGTCAGCGATCGATTATTCTTGTGGCGACAATTTTTATGTTTTAAGGAGGTTTGAAAGGTAGTGGAGTAATTTATTGCCTTGCGAAAGGATGCATTTCTTCTGGGCTGATTGATTGAATGTCATAATAGATGTTCCTCTCAATGGTTTCATTGACTGTTGCTGACTCACGTCCGACGCCTTTGAAAAGGCGTGCTGCGCTATTTGAGCTCTTGCTGGCGATCGCTTCTGAACAAGTGGGAACTTCAGCAATGAAAGCATCAGAGGTATTTACGTCTCTTGGCCCAACGCTCTTGGCTGTTATTGGTTATGTCTTTTCGCTGATCTTTTTTGGAAGATGTATGCGGATTTTGCCAATGGGTTTTGCTTATGCGCTTTGGGTTGGTCTTGGAATGATCACTTCATCAGTGATAGGAGTTGTTGTATTTAGAGAGACACTGAGTGTACCTGTTGTTATAGGTCTTGCAGTCATCGCTGCGGGCATTCTTGTTCTTAACTCTGCACAAGGAGAGTCAGTCTAATGTGGATTGGATATCTCATTCTTCTCTTTGCCATAATCTCCGAAAACATCGGAACAGCTTCACTGAAGGGCTCTAATGGCTTAACTCGTCCTTTGTTTGCAGTCGGAGCTTTTGCGGGATACGGTTTGAATTTTCTGTTGATGGGTCAGGCGCTCAACAGAATCCCACTCGCCATTGCCTATGGCATATGGTCTGGTTTGGGTATGGCCATCGTCTCACTGCTTGGTGTTTTGATTTACAAGGAATCCTTTAACTGGAAAATGGCAATAGGACTAGCCCTTGTCATGATTGGATTGGTGATTATGAGCGCTCCTGAGACCAGCATTATTCCAAGGATGATTCACCAATGATCTGTTTTGCTGATTGCATCAGCCAACAGCAACGCTCTGTATAGAGAGTGATCAGCTGTTGGCTTGTTTGCCTTTGATTGGCTCTATTCGTAGATATTGAAAATTAAGAAGGGGCGCTGCTATTCAATTCTGGGATTAATGTTCTCAGCATATCATGGTGCTCACGCAACGCTTTTTCTGAATCTCCAAGGAATCCTTTCTCCCAGTACTTTGAAGCAGTGGCTTGATAATGAAGTTCGCAGACATGTTTGTCTTCAATCATCACTTCACCATCGATTAAGGCTGCTTGAGCTCGTGCCAATTGCATGCTTTCGCTTTCGCCTGAGTAGCTATATGTGGCTCCGGTCATGACTGATGTCTGCACATCGATGGGAATCGAGCGGTAGAACCCAGCTGATTCGGGATAAAACACCAACACGGAAACGGGGAATAAGCCGATATAGAGCCAGGCTTGTGGCATGGAGTTGAACGGTTCGGGGTGCTGGCTCACTAAATTCCGATAATCCTTATTGAGATCTCGACGTGATGGCTTCTCATTAAATGGTCCACGGATTCGATGCGTTCCTTCAATCCAAGGTCCTTCTTCGTAGCTTCGCCCGTAGAGATCCGTGAGGCCAGGGTGCACGCTCGGACAGTGATAACACTCGTTGTCGACATCGACCATTGCTTTTCAATTCACTGGAACAACCGGGCTGCTGTACAACCCGTCTGTGGGTTGAAGCTCCTCAAGCGGATAGGCACTCAGCTCTTGCTCGTGCCGTTTCATCATGGTTGCGATGGATGGCTGGGGCCCGCTCTCAAATCTCAGAAACAGAAAGTTCTCCAGGTCTCTAATTCCAGAGATTGAAGTCCAAAATCTTTTGAATCGAGGCTTGGGAACTTGTCTGGCTGCGAGGCGGTTTTGAGCCCTCCTTCCAAGGTGTAAACCCAGGCATGAAACGGACACATCACTGCTCCTCGGCAATGGCCTTGTTCGCCCTCCACCAGTCTCGAACCGCGATGACGGCAGGTGTTATGGAATGCTCGGATCTCTCCATCCTTTCCGCGAATCACCATCGCCCGTTCGCCAAGCAAATCAAAGCTCAGCCAGTCACCAGGCTCCCTTAGGTCGTTGACATGCCCAACCACAATCCAGTGATTGAGAAAAACACGATTTTTTTCCAGATCCAACAAGGAACTGCTGCGATAACTCCAAGCCGGCAAGCCGTCCCTGTTCCAGGTTTGATCCGAAGGCATCGCGCCTCATATGACTTCTTTTCTGGTAGCAATTGCCAGTGCCGTTGACCGCTTTTGTGACGGGATTGGCACTGTTGTGATTTTCATGCCTTCGGGCAAATGGAAGCGTCAAGATGACACAGCGGGCTTGTGATGCTGCCTCTTTGTCGGCTTGTTGAGCGTCGTCATGAGAAATTGACATGTCTGCTCTCGTTTGTAGTGAATTTAGGCTTTTACTATCCTCTGCGAACGAGGCGTATAAGTCTTTTTTGTCTATCATTAAGTCTTTGAATTTGTGGTGACTTCTGCCTGCTGATGGCTTTCGAATTAATCGCTTCTCTGAATATATGGCAATTGTTCTGATCGGTATTGGTGCTGTCGTGTGCTGCTCCTAAGTAGTTGTCTTGTGCAAACTTTTTAAGAGGTTTTTGCTTTGAATGTCTCTATTGTTTTGTATGATTCGCCGGAGTTAATTGCCCCTCGTCAGTCCGACTCGTTCGATGTAGGATTATGCCTTGCAAAAGGCTGTTAAGCAGTTTTTTGGGCTATGCATCTATATTCGAGTTTGTTCATGGTTTTGGATTGGACCCTGTCCGTGCTGCGAATGTTTGAAAGGAATGGGGCGGAGTCTTTGAACTCCGCCCCAGCTAATAATCACATCGTGCAGTATTGCGACCATCGAGAGGTAGCAGCTACCCGATGATCAATAGCCAGTGAATGGGGTTGAGGAGTGATGTACGACAATACGCAACGCGCCATCGTCATCACGTACGTAGCTGAAGGTTTTATCCACCTTGCTCTTGGTTCCATCAGCGGCTTCTACGTGAACCCAGCCCATGGCATTTGCATTGTTGCCAAAGCTCTGGATTACGAAGATCTCAGGATCGCACTTGACCCAGGGACTCCGATTGGCGCCAGGCGTTCCAATTGCAAAGCCAGAATCGCCAAAGGCCGGATCATCGCCAACGAAATACGAGACGGCGCCTGCGCGGGTATCGCGGAACGTGGTGTCGCCATTTGCCCAAGTTGGCTTGAAGGCCACAGGGCCAAACTGGTAGCCATAGGCTGCGTCGATGACTTCACCAGCAAGAGGTTTGGATTTGGGTAAACCACCTTCTTCATGGGCCTTGCTAATGGCGACAAGAGCCTCGCACCACGTCTTTTGAGCTGCCTCGACTTCGTCCACTGTGATGGTTTCCATCATCACAGCTGGTTGTGCATAAGCGGTGATGCCGCATGTGCCCATAGAGGCCAACCGCAGTACATGCGAGTCCAAAGCGCACAAAAGGTTTGATCATTTCAGAAATTCACACTTACTAGAAACGTAATTAAGTGGCGTGAATATTGCTGCGTATTTACTGAAAGTTTTTTGGTGACCGTTGGTCTTGCTGGGATGCAGGTTCCTTTGGAATTACCTATGTGAGATTGGCATTGGGTTTGGAATTGGTTTGAGGGAGTCTCCCCATCCTTTTCAGCGGGTTTGGCTGAAGCGGTGTTTGGGGTTCTGTATGGCCAATTCGATCCTCAGCTGAGGGGTGGCTTTGTGTCATCAATGTTGAGAAGAAAAGGCCCATAGAGCGTTTACCAAGTGGCCGTGATTTAACCAGTGAGAGCTGGCTCAGAGATCCACGCTTCGTCGTTCCTTTTTTGCGATTGGGTGTGGTCAGTGCTCTTTTGGGCAGCGCAAGCCTGGAGGTCTTCAGAGTAGCCAGAGCTCGATTCTCCTGGCAACGATTCATCAGCCAGCCGGCATTTCGGAGGCCCTGCAATCCCGAGAATGTTGTCCTTTAAATAGCAACGATGCCCATCACTTTTTTTGGGAAATTCGTTGTTCTCGGCTGCATTCGTCAGCTTGATGGTCGGTGTGGGTACACCACTTCTCAAAGTTGAGGCATCAATCTTGAGTTGATCAATCGGCTACCAGTGCCCACAACGGTGCATTGGCATGGGCTGACCGAATCATCACTGTTCAAATTCTCGACAACGTTGTTGCTGGTGAGCGCGGTGGCGGCACAGCCATGGCCAAAAGCTTGGCTGATTTCGATAGGCATCAGCCGCTCAGGCTGCTGACTCAGCGGTGGGACTTGGTGAATCAACAGCTCCAGTGGAACCAGGCCTTTGCGTTGATTGGCCACATATTGAGTCATTAGCGGTACTTTCACCTGTAGAGACTGATTTGATGTGAAGCACGTTCTATCCGCAGTGCTTGGGCTTAGTGCCCTGGCGGCTCCGGCCTCTTCCGCAGAACGCATTAGCTTTCAGCTGGGTGAATTCGAACGATCCATCCCGGTCGATGAACTTGTTGACTTCGCAGCTGGGAAGTCTCCAGGGATTGCGCTCGCCGATATCCTCCGTCTGTTTAAGCCTTCAGAACAACAGTCACTCCGCAAGGCTCTCAATCAGTCGGCGCCTGTGAGTGCCGTCATGGCATCGGACTATCTCTCCACAGCCCTGGGACGGCGAACGATTCAACAGTTGGTGAAGCTGATCAATCAGCCCATAGACGTTGCTGGTAATGCTCTGGTTTCAGCTTTGATCGAGGGAGCTGCTAGCGACAGCAGCTTGGGTCTGATTGATGTGCTTCAGGCCTATCCACTGCACACGATCCCTGTCGATGTGAGAGCTGTCGCTTCGCTGCTGCGTTCCCTTACTCAGGACTTCAATCTTCAGAACAACTTGTATTCGCGTCTGGCTGCGCTTGGTGGCGTCCCGGAGCCCGGTCCAGATCTTTTGGAAGCAGCGAAGCCAGGCAGCATCCGTTTTGAGAAGGTGCCATTCACTTTCAAAGGTCGTGTCGTCGACAGCATCCAAGCCGGTGCCTATCTGCCCGTAATGACAACGTTTCAAAGCAAGGCTCCACTCGTGGTACTTGCCCCGGGCCTGAATAGCGACATGAATGCCCTTCTCTACGTCGGCGAGACCCTGGCAAGCCACGGATACGCAGTTGCCTCTCTGGACTTTCCTTTTACAAGTGCTGACACCATGACGGCAGCACTCAAAGGCACTGGAGCTATCCCGCCACCCAATGCCTGGTATGTGCAGCCGAGCACTGTCAGCGACCTGATCGATCAGGTGGAGAAGCGTTGGGGAAATCGTGTCGACACGCAACGGGTCGGCGTACTCGGTCAGTCCCTCGGGGGGTACACGGTCACGGCGCTTGCGGGCGCCGAACTCGACTGGCCCCATCTGATGCGGGGATGTCAGCCTCTGAATGATCCCCGCACTGTGGTCCTCAATCCGGCGATTGTTTGGCAGTGCAAAGCACTTGGTCGTGTGGTGAAAAAGACAAGCTTCCGCGATCTACGAGTGAAAGTTGCCGTAGCAGTGAATCCAGTGACCAATCCGATTTTCAGCAGTCGTTCTATCTCCCGTGTGGAGGTTCCGATGCTGGTGGTCTCTGGAATGAAAGATGTTTTCGCTCCCCCTGTTTCCCAGCAGCTCTCGCTGTTTACAAGCCTGCGCGAGCCAGGATCGGTGTTGGCAGTTCAGAAGAACGGCACCCATCTTTCATTCTTGGATGCCACCTCAAACGTGCCACCGGTGATCACCGGACCGGATCAGCCACTCGCCAGAAGTGAACTTCAGGGGATGGCGAAATTATTCTTTGACAAGCATCTTCTTGCTCGGGAAGGGACTCTTCCGCTCGCGCCAGCCAGTAATGGAGCGTTCCAATCCGGTGCAGCACCCCTTCCTCTGCTGTTCCGTTCCTCGTTAACCATGCAGCAACTTGAGCAGGTCGAGCCCGGCCTGAAGGAGGTTCCCTGAGCCCTCACTGCTCAGCTTTTCTGTTGGCCATGAATATGGGTAACTACTTGATCCAGTGACTGCTTACGAAACAGCTTCTTCAAATCTCCTGCAAACCTGTTGATGAGGTTCATGGGATTCCTCGGTGACTGTTGAACTGCTGCGGTTGACCAACTCTTTCACTCACTTGCTTCTTGGCGAGGAGAAGCTATGGGATTTTGTTCCTTCTGGCTTGAGCTTTGAATGTTAATCATGGAATGATTAGCATTTGAATTAGAGTGGTTTGGTCAAATGTAAGCATCTAAGCTGGTTGTAATGGTCGGAATATCAATGTTTTCTGTGTAAATACAATCAATAATCTATGCGAAATATAGATGCCCTTTGGCTGTGCTTAATGCTGTCGCTGTTTTCAGTCCGGTCTGCTTGCTTCTGCTCTGAGGCTAGTCCTAAGTAAGTAGGTTCGAGCTGTCCTTGGGAAAACTGCAACTTGATTGGCTCGATATTCTTGGTGCATGCCCTTGTGAAGTCTGCTTTTGCTGGCTTTAAAGTTCTCTTTGGATCGTGTCTTCTCCAGAGTTCCAGTTGCCCTGCGTGGAAGTAGATCGGAAAGAGCTCGTTTATTGCTTTTGAGGGCTGGAGGTTTGCGCATGGCTTCCAGATTAAAATTGTGAATTTTAGTTGACGCCTTTTATGCGAACACTATTGTTGAATTGATTGATATTTGGACGAAGCCCGGGTGAAACGCTGGTTTGATTTTAATTTATCTCCCTTGCAGGGGAGCGAGCGTCGTTATCTTGTCGTTCTCGGCATCGCCCTCGCCTTTGTGGCCGGTGGGTATGCCTCCTATCAATTGTGGCTGGCATACAGTCCTGATATGGGTCGTGCTATGGCATGGCTTGGCGGTGCCCAAGATCTTGGGACGTCCAAACTGCAGCAGCCGGTGCTTCGAGAGGCCAGTTTTCCGAGAATTGCTGCACAGCAACGTGGGATGGCTGCCGCAGTTGACGAGGCTGTTGAAGGTCTCGAGCTCGAGACTTTGCCGGTTGTCGGAGAAGATCTTGAGATTCAGTTTGCTGGCGTGAATCTTTCCAGCAATAGTTCCATGACTAACTATCTGCTGTTAAGTGTTAAACAGCAGTTGCTGAAGGCTAAGGCTGGGAGAGTTCGGATTGTCTATCCAAAAACCACATTCAAGCTGGCTGAAACGGCTACCGCAGACGGTGTGGCTGATGAGCTGGACACCGTTCTAATGACTGTTCGCGATCAGGAGCTTAATCAGCTTCCTGCTGATAGAGTTAATGTAAAGCAATTGCTACTCCGAGTTCGTGAGGCGGGAGTTGATACTGAGGATCGCAGTATTTACTCTGACGGCTTCTATTCTCGGGTTGCTGTTTGGAGTTGCATAGGTGTTTTCATTGTTGGCTCAATTGCTTTTGTTCTTATCAACCGTCGTTGGCCTGGGCATGGACGACGAACAGCAATTGTTGCCACTGTTCTTGCTCTTGGCGCCGGGTGGAATTTGGTGATGTGGCTATTCGTGACTCTTCGGCCCAATCTTCAACGCTTCAATGTGGTTTCCCGAGTAGATCTAACAGCCTTTACTCTTCTTGCAGGCGGAATTCATGAGCGCAGTGCTCAGGGAAAGCATGAGATTCTCTTAGGTTCCAATGGCCCTAATTATCCGATGACGCTTGGCGTTCCTACGGTGATGACTCCGATGGAAGGTGGTTATATTCCATTAATTCCACCAAATCCCATCCCTTGAGTGATTTGTGCAGTGGTAGACAGCCTTCTCATTCCCTGACCCATTCATCTCCAGAATCACCACTGTGAAAGGGGGACTTTGTTGTTGTTGTAGCTGTTTAAATCCTGCCGACCATCGCTGGCCTTGGTGGTGACTGATACCAGTCAGGAGTATTTGATTTCAGCGGGTCTAGTGGAGTGATCACTGAGTTGTCTCTGGTTTTTTGTGCAACTGGGCGTGATTGTGGGCTAGTTTTGATTCGCAGCCTGAGCTCTGTTAGGGGGAGTTTCTAGGTTGTTGGGATCAAATTACTTTAAACAGGTTGGCGATGTTGTTGAACTCACTGTCGAAGGTCTGACCTGAATGGCTATCCGCGCGGGTCATGGTCGCCATCGTTTAGGTCAAGGGAGGTTCCATGGACTTTTCAATTTCAATGGCCGTTGTTTTGCTGGCAGCCGGGGCTGGGTCAGAGTCCCTCTCACCTGATGGTCAGCGCACGTATGTGTGCGGCCGTGAGCGTTTGTCGGCAGCTGGTTGTTTCAACGCCTGGACCAAGCTCACCCATGAGGGCAACTCGGATGGGTGGGCTCCTGCTTATTGCAGTGATCAACCTGATCAATACAGCGCGGGGAGCTGCTATGGCGGTGGCGTTCCCTGGTGGTGGTGGAATGGCAACGGAAGGATTGGTGATGCTGTGTTGAATGACTTCTGGTTCCGTGATTACGCGGGGCCTGAAGTCAATGGTGTGTTCCGTAACAACAATGCCTACGGCGACGCCCAGCGTTTGCCAGGTCAGCACCATTGCTACAAGGCTAAGGAAAGCACCTTTTGCATGGAATTCATGCGGCCTCGTTAGCTCCCTTGATCCTTGTCTGGATCTTGATAGATCATCGATCAATCAAGACAGCTAATTGCTTTCGTTTGTGATCGGGCGATGAGTGTTTCAATCCAGCCTTGAAGGTTTTGAATCACTTCCGTCTGAAACCCGTAGTAGACCCAGCGTCAACTCTGTCCATCACTCAGCAGCAGCCAGGTCAAGGGGGAAGAAATGAGCATTGCGCTCGTGCATCGCTCCATGACGTGGCAGGCACGATTGAGGATGTCAGCCAAGGCGAAGCAGACTCCGCGCTGTGTCTCTGCAAATCATGGTCTTGGCGATTGGATCGATCGGTGCCTGTTCAATCCATCGGCCTGCGAGTTCGATGTCTTCGTAGGGGTAATCCGTGGAGAACATGATTCGTTCCGGACCGAGAGCCGCGATTGAACACTGCAGTGCAGCGTCATCACAGACGCCTGAGGTGGTGATGAAGAAATTTCGCCGGAATACGGCGCTGGGTGTGGTGCCGATGTCGTTGCGATAGCGAGTCGACGCATAACGACTATCGAGTCGCCAGAGATAGAAAGGCAGGTTCTCCCCCATATGTCCGAGGATTACTTTGGCGTTGGGATGTTTTTCGAAAACGCCTTTCACAATCAGGCGCAGCGCATGGGTAGCGGTGTCAAATGACCAGCCCCAAGTGGCACCATCGAGTTCCTTCACCATCGAAGCGGGTTGGTTGGTTGGAAGTCCGGGATGGAGATAAAGGGGTACATCAAGCTGCTCGAGCGTCGACCACAGCGGATCCAATCTGGGATTGTCGAGGTATTCACCTTGTGTGCCGCCGTTGACCAGAGCTCCAACGAAACCCAGCTCGCTTACGCATCGCTTCAGCTCCGCACAAGCTGTATCAACATCCTGCAAATTGAGTGCCGCAAAGCCTCTGAAGCGCCGAGGTTGCTGCTCTATTGCTGCGTGCAGAGCGTCGTTGGCCTGTCTGGCGATGGCCGATGCTTCGGGCGAGTCGGCGATCGCTTGAATTCCTGGCGCAGTCTGTGAAAGCACGGCGATCTCGATCCCGGCCTTGTCCATATTGGCCAGTCGCTGTTCTGCCAGTTCAGGCAGCAACGGTTCAATCACGCCCAGTAACTGTGGGTCGAAAAACTCCAACTCCGCTGATGTGGGGAGAAGTTCTCCGATCGAGAAGTGTTCTTCAAGAGCGATCTTATTGATGGTTGGCTCTTTCTCTGTTGTTGCCTGTGATGCTGGGGTACGTGTCTGGTTCATTTTTGGCTTTATTCTTGATCCGCCAGCCATCAGCTGTGCATTCGTTGATTGCTCAGTGTCATGTCGATGTGATTTGAGTCTGTTCTGTTGGTAGCAGCGATGGCGATGAAGCAAAAAGCAGTTGAAGAAAAAAAAGAACAGTTGAAGAGCAAAACAGTGGAAATCCCGAACCGGCCAATCCCCTGCTCTCGGACATACCTGACCGGTCCCTGAAGCCCAGGAGCTGCTGGGGCAGTTGCTGAATTCCCTGGTCAAAGCACTGTGGAGACGTTGAACCGTCGTCGGACATGGGCTGTCATAAAGCATGAATCAATGGTTTTGACAGCTAGAAATTGCTACTTTTTTGATAGAGCTTTTGTTTGTCTGTGGACTTCACTCAACTTCTTTCTTTATATGCTGAGCCAGATAGTCGCAGTCTTGAAAATCCAAACTTTGATCGAGTGCGTCACAATGTGTATACGCCGGAAGGTGAAAAAGCATTAGCTCTTTTTGAAAAAGCAGTCGGGCTGATGCAAGAGAGGTCGTCCCAGAATCATGGTGATCCTTTGGGCTGGTCTTATCAAGCTGGCATCCATGGCCTCTGGAACTTGGATTATGAGCAACCGGTTGCACTTACGAATAGTCAAGAATTTGTTGATTTTGCGGTTGCCAATGGATTTGATACTCGAGAGAACATTTTAAATGGAAATACGGTCCTCAATAATTGCACTCATTTTTATAATTTTTGGAATGGATCTTCTGACTCGATCACTCAAAAGACAGGATCCAATAATGGGGGGCCTGCGAATTTTATGGCTTGGCATCGAATCTATCTTCAGTATTTTGAGGAAGTCGCCAGGGAAAATCTGCGGCTCAGTGGTGATCCTGACGCTGATACATGGGCCCTTCCTTATTGGGCTTATTTAAATGACGATCAGGCTGTGATGCCTGAGCTTCTTCGCGATCCAAAGTCGTCGCTTTATACCCCATACCGCAATCCAGACTTTAATGCGGGAACTTCAATTCTTGAACTCAGTCATCCCCAGTTACGTGCTCAACCTGCTGATTGGTCTGATCGTGCTTTGCGTGGACTTGGTGAAACGGGTTATTTAGCGACGAGCTTCACGATTGAACAGGTTCCACATAATCAGTTTCATCTATTGTCTGGGCTCAATGGAGGCCTTTTCCCCATAAATTCTGATAGCTTTTCTCCTGAAGGTGATGGTCTGATGGTGCCGACATCTTCAGCCGCGTTTGATCCTGTCTTCTGGATTCATCATTCCTTTGTCGATAAAATCTGGAGTGCTTATAATAAGACTGATAATGCATTTTATGCTTTTGAGTATGAATTTGATCAAAATCCCTGGAATTACGTTTTCCTGACACCTTCCCGTGATGGAAGTCTTCAGAAGGAAGTGATCTCTTATTGGGGCGATGGCTCGGAGAAGGTAATTAGTAAGATTTATAATCCTGACTATTCTTATGATTATTTTGGCACGCTTTCGAATCCTGCTGATGATCGCGGACCCAATAAGGTTCTTTCTCTCCTTCAGTCTCCAGCGTTCAGGCCGATAGTTTCTGAGATCAGTTGGGCTAACGAACCGGAGGCTAAGTCAGTACTTTTAGCCGGTCGTGAGATCAGCTTTTATCAGTCAGTCATCCCGTTGACAATTGATGAGCGGCAACTGGTGTATGAGGCTTATCAGGATTTTTCCGGAAATGATGCACTCTTTAATCTCGTAGCTAATCTCCATTTTAAGTTGCCTTCTCCCCCCGCTTACGCGAAATTTTTAGTGACGACGAAAAGCAATGTTGATGAGCAGGCTCTCAATTTGTTTAGTCAAAACTTGCTAGGGCTTTATGTTCAAGATATGCCGATGGGCTCGATGCCAATGGCCAAAACCGCAACCATGGATTTTGGTTTTGAAAACTATCATTCTTTTCCAGATGGTGTTGATGCGAATGAGGAAATTGTCCTTTTGATGGTTTCTGATTCTGCCAACACCTCGTTGCAGTCTCTGTCGTTGGGCTTAACTCAAAACTTCAACCAATCAACGACCCTGGATTCAGATTTCGACGCAGCTTCCTATTTCTCTCAGTTTCCAGAGTTGTTATTAAATCGCGAGGCAACAGAGGATCCTGAAGGCTATTACATCGCAAAAGATAAGTCTCGGGGTGTAGTTGCGCCAGAGATTAATTTTCGTGCGGCTGCTCTCGGCATGGCATATCTCGCGGAAAATCCAGACTTGATCGAATTATTGGATAGTTCTTCTCCCTATGTGGCTATAGCTGATTATCTGGATAATGGCCTTGCTGAAGGTCGTTCTTTGGGTGATGCCTCTTTGCGTTCTTCGCAGAATTATTTTCGACGTGATGCTGATTCTGATGCCGTTATTTTTGACCTCTCATTATTGCCTTCGGATGATGAAACATCGCTAGAAGTGGTGACAGGTCGTGAGTCTAAGTTCGATTCAATACTTGGATTTTATCGAATTGTTGATGATTTTGGCACTGTCATTGTTGATGGTGTGAGCTATAAGCCTGATGACCCAGACTACGAACGTATGGCAAAAAGTGATGGCAATCTATTCGATCAGCTCACTGGTCTTCGCTCAAGTCCGGATGTCGCAGATCGCAGAACTGGTATTGAATTGACTCAGGAATCTGGAAAGCTAGCTCCATTTGTTGTGGTTGATGATGAGACGTTTTTCACATTTGCTGAAGCCAACTCTGATGGAATTAATCACTTTCGTTCTTTTGCGCCGAATACACTTGGCTTTGAGGACTTTTTTGGTGGAGGTGACACTGATTTTGACGATCTGTTGGCTGCTTTTCGCTTCACGTTGCCCAACTCTGATATTGCATAGTCAAGTTACTCGTCGGCTTGCTGAACGCGAGTTCTATTGCGGCGTCCCGCGATAAAATACTGGCCTTTGGCGCACTCATGTGTATGTGATTGCAGCAGGTTTAGTGGAGTGATCCCTCCGTTGTCACTGATTTTTTGTGCAACTGGGTGTGATGGTGAGCCAGTGATGACTGGCTTGCGTCGGTGATTGATTTGATTTGGTGTTGTTGAAGGGTTGTATTTAGATGATTTCAAACTTTATGCTGAGGTCGTTGAAATCCCAGTCAGAGGAGTTTTGTGAGTTGTTCTCCTCAAAGGCAAAGAAGTTGCATCCGAGGGCTTTGATGTGGGATGAGCCGTAGGTGTAGATCTCGCCATCGGGGTTGATCAGAACGGGTGCGTAGAAGCCAGCGTCTGAGGCGGAGAGAGACCATTCAAGGTTCTGCGTTGTAACCCCAGAGCAGGAGATGGTGTTGCCGCCCGGATTGATGAGGTTGTCGGCAACGGCCTGATCAAAGGCTGCACCTGCAGTGTTGGTGATGCCGTCAACGGAGAAGCTGCCGTCAGCGTCCTCGCTGAGCTTGACCATGGCGATGCGATTGACGAATGCGCAGTTGCTGTTGAGTGAGAGTTTGAGCGTTTGGCCTGTTGCCGGAATGCTGGAGAGATCCAGGACGGCGTTATGGATGTCTTGTTGCTTGGCAGCCATCCCGGTTGCAACAGGATTGGGTGAGGAGGCCGAGTGGCTGATGTCGATGATCAGATCATCGTGATCGCTGTCGATGGTGCTGTCGTTCAGCCTGAGCTGAAAGCTGCCGTCGCTGTTGTCAGTGATGCTGAGTTGCGGCGAGCTGATCAGCCGCTGGTTATTGCTGAACTGATGGAACGAGATGGTGGATCCGTGTGGAATGAAGATCGCGTGAGCACCGCAGTTTCCTGAGGAGTGTGTGGCGCCGATACAGCCGAGGCTGTTGTTGTTTTGGTCAACAAGAATCAGGCTGTTCTGGAATTCAGCGTCTGCCGATTGCACCTTGAGATTGATCCAGAGCCCTTGGGTTGAGCTTTGAGTGACGAACAACGAGTTGTCGTCGTTGAGCAGGAGCTTGCTGGTGGTTGGCGTGTCGGAAATGAGGTTTGAGGGGAGTGTGGAACTGGAGTTGCCGTCTGAGGACTCAGAGCCACTTCCTGATGATGCTGGGATGGTGGAGTTGTTGGTGACCGTGGTGCTGGAGAAGGAGACGGCGTCATTGCCAGCCGAGTCCTGAAGCGCATTGGCATCGTCGGAGCTGGAAGGGTCGTTGTAGGCAACGGTGACGGCCTGATTGGATTTGATGGTGTTGGTGAGTGTGAGCTCACTGGTGGCACCGTCATTGGAAACGGCGGTCACGGCATTGGCGGCACCGTCGGTTGTGACCGCAAAGGCCGAGGTGGGAGCGGTTGTGGAGGAAAGGGTTTCGTCGTAGCTGAGAACGACTTTGGCCCCGTCTGTGGATGTAGCGGCAGACGAGAAGGTGGGCCTGACGGTGTCGACGGAAAGGGTGACGGTGTTGTTGCTTTGAGAACCGTCGTTGTTGGTATTGCCTGCGGAGTCGGAGAACTTGGAGGAGGCAACGGAGAGCACACCATTTGTGGTGCTGTCTGCTGTTGGCGTGAAGGTGGCGGAATAGGAGGTTGCAGAAGCCGCATTCCAGTTGGAGAGAGCACCGCCAGAGACGGAGACGTCGGACTCGATGAAGTTGGAGGAGGCTTCTGAAAGCGTGAAGCCGAGTGTTGCCGTTTCTCCTGCTTTTAGGGAGGCGGCATCGGAGCTGATGGCGATGGTGGGCCTGACGGTGTCGACGGAAAGGGTGACGGTGTTGTTGCTTTGAGAACCGTCGTTGTTGGTATTGCCTGCGGCGTCGGAGAACTTGGAGGAGGCAACAGAGATCACACCGTTCGTGGTGCTGTTAGTAGTGGGAGTGAAAGTAGCTGTGTAGGCAGTGGCGGAAACGGGGTTCCAATTCGACAGTCCACCACCGGAGACGGTGACGTCGGATTGAATGAAGTTGGAGGAAGCTTCTGAAAGGGTGAAGGTGATGGTTGCAGTATCACCTTCACCTAGGGCGTCATCGCCGTCGTTTTCTGTGATGGCGATGGTGGGAGGAGTACCAGCAATGCTGGAGTTATTGATGGCTGCAGTGCTGCTCAGCGATGCAGCGTCACAGCCACCCAAATCTTGAATAGCGATGTAGTCGTTGTCGTTGGTGCTATCGGTGTAAGCAACGGTGACGGTCTGATCGTTTTTGACGGTGTTGGTGAGCGTGAGCTCGACCGTTGCCCCAGAGACGGAGACGCCAGTGACGGCATTTGCGTCACCATCCGTTGTGACCGTGAAGCGCGACCAAGTTACGGCGCTATCTCCGTAGGGGGTGGTTACAGAGAGTGCCTCGTTGTAGGTGAGGACAACCTTGGTGCCATCGGTGGATGTGGCAGCTGAAGAGAAAATGGGAGCAGTTTCATCAGTCGGAACAGCAGTCTCAGTGAGTTCTGACCAGTCGACTGTTGCATAATCAAAGGTGCTGTTTGCATCCCAGCCGCTCCAATGGAGAAGAATGTCAGTCGACGTAAAGTTAAAATTTTGATCGCCTGTTTGATCTTTGTTTGTTGTGATCCCATCAACATCCCACCAGGAATATGGCGTTGTTGATATGTGCAGCGCCCGTTCGGAGCTAGACGATCTGCTTTGGGCAATACGTACATTATCGCCGTCATGTGATAGCTCTAAAAAATATTGAGGACTCCATGTGGTTCCACGACTGGATCCATATGATCTGGCAACTTCTGCGCCATCTTTATAGATACTGCTCCGTTTTGTTCCAGCCCATTGCCCAGATCGCTGTGTTGTAAGTCTGATTGCGAAGTTTCCTGCGAATCCTGCTGCAGAATCAGCTGTGAATGGGTTGTCAGAACTGGCCCAAGTACTGGATTTGACTCCGATGTGGACAGTATCACCGTCGCCCATGGCGGCGAAGACGCTGCCAAAGAAATCTTGATTAAGAAGAAGACGTTCTCCTGAGCTGATTGTCTCTTCTAATGAGTACCAGGCGCGGCCAGTGGCAACCGTTCCTGATAGCGACTGGGGACCCTCAAAATCTGCTCCTGCAACGAGTGAATAATTCCATGCCAGTTTTTGGCTTTTGTTGATGGGTAAATCAGGCCTCTTGTTTTTTGATGGTTTTGTGAGCTGCCAATGACTGCTGCCATCAGCCTGACGGCCCAATATCCCAGGACTGGCCCATACTGAGGCGCCAGAAAGTTCTTCTAAAACACTGACAAAATCCTGGTCTGCCCCAGTTGAGCAGCTCCAAAGATTGATTGTTTTGAGTTGCCAAGCAGCGAGCTCCTGCTGGACATTCAGCAGAGCCGTTGCGTCGATCTTTTTTGGGCCAACAAAAACAGCACCAGGCGCTCCATGGCTGACCCAGTGGAGTGTTTGAACCGGCGTTCCTTCTGCTCTTCTTTGGGCTAAGGCTCGACCAACAACGATCAGCGGGTCTTGTAGGCCTGTGAGCCACAACACCGGAACGCGGCACGTTGCCAGCAACTCGCGGATGTGGGGGCATGACCCATCGGCGACAAGCAGCTCTTTGCCTTCAAGACCACCAGCATGATCAACGCGTCTTTTGGAGCCTGAGGCCCACGGCGTGCTGACGCTCAACCCCGCACTTGTCAGCACTCCGTTGGTCTTCTGAGGCCAGGCCATCGCTACGCCTCAGCCGGATGAGCGTGCTGATCTCTCAAATTGAGCCAGCTACCAGGCTCCACTGGAACTGCCCAGACGCCAGCGTTTGACTCCCTGTTCTAAGGGAGTCGCCTTGTCAATGCGCGCGAGGCAATAACCAAGTGGATGCTTGATCTTTCAATGATTATCGAAGCGGCATCGCAATGCAGCTACTGGCATGTGGTCCCATTGGTGCACGATTTGATTCCGGCTTTAGAGGACTGTTCGATGCCACTGGCTGCCGGGCGGTTTCAAACCGGCAGCTGCACGCACCGCTTCTAGGCAGAATCGTGGCTACGGAACCTGAATTGCGTGGCTGCGTGCAGCATCCAATCTGAGGATCAGAGCTGGCCCTGGTTGCCACTGCTTCCAACTGGGTTTCAGAAGCGATTTGCTTTGTTGCGAAGGTTTTACGGGAGCAGTCGGAGATGACTGCGCTTGATCGTCGGTGATACAGCTCGCCCCTGGTGGGGTGACGCCGATCTCTCGAAGAATGCGTTTGACTCCTTCTCGACCTCTCTAAGACTGAAGGTTTCAGAAGTTCAGTACTTACGCTTCTGGAGAACTCATAAACGGGCCTGCAGCAGGGTATGCAGGAGCATTTACGAGAGGGGCAAGGACGCAGGATTGAGGGGGCTATGCCAGTGGCTTACTGAAAACGCTCTGGAGTCTCGTGAGGAGAATCTGCGGAGACTCGT
>QCUI01000043.1 GCA_003210775.1 Synechococcus sp. AG-679-A04 | reverse complement strand
GCCGTCTTTCCATCCGGAAGGGCGGCCTTCCTTTTGGGTTCAAAGGCTTGGATAAGCGTTTGCGAGCCCCCAGATAGCCAAAGCTGCGATGCACGCGAAGGTTGTTGCAGCCCAAGCCGCAGTCTTGGAACTGGAGCTTTTAGCGAGTGGAAGCTGAATTTTGTTGGCCATCAATTGAGAACTAGCTCAAACCATTGATGGCTCAATCCAGATCTGATGGCCAGTCATATCTGCGAGCCCTCACCCAGAAGCTTCAACAGAGCATGCGTCCGTAGATGAGTTAATCAGTTCAATCAGGCGTCGGCCCCCTTAAACGACAGTTCATCGAGCAAACACGTGAGATAAAGCTGGTACACCCCAATCCCCTAAGGCCCAAAGCCTGTTGCCATGCTGAGCACCTGTCGGGAGAGGAAGCCTCATCCATCAGTCCGTTAGACCCACAGGAGCATGATCCACCAAAAAGGAGTACAGGTATGGAAGACCATGCTGACAATCGGCTAACGGCGAGGCCATCAACCGTGCGCTGATCTTTCTGAGAAGTCATTACTCTGAACAGCTGAATCCGCCATGTGCAGGACAAGGCAGAAGCGCACGACCCGCGAAGCTGTTCTCTGCTGCCTGCATCTTCAGTAATGGATGATCAGCTTGGGTGTTGAACTTCCGGATAACGAGTTCACCGCACCCGGATCTAAAAATTGCTCTTAAGTCAAGCAAAAAGCTCTTCTAGGCCAGAGAGCTGTTAGCTGATCTGAGTGACAAACGTCCACCAGAAAGCGAATTATGCAAAAGGTCTGTGGCGTAACGTCTGCCCGCCTTTTGAGCTTCTTTAACTGACTTGTAGTTGCCAACAAAGTCGTATACGGAGCCGTCAATTGTTGCTGTGACTGCATATAGACCTTTAGTTACTTTTTGGACGCTCCAACGCAGGAAACAGGCTGGAGTTTTCTTAGAAGCATTCATGCAGATCTCCATTACTTGCATCGACCATATGCTCATCCAAAACAAATGGGTGGGCAAATTTATTGTTTCGCAAATAAGTATTTATTTTTTGTTTAGCATTGGTGAGGGGTTGAGTTGAACCTCTTGTTGCGACCAGTTCGGACTGAGGCCACCCAACGGCTCTTGAGGAAGGAGGCCTACGCGACACTCTGGAAGGATTCGACATCGTGGCCATATGCGCAACAAGAACAAACCTCAGGCTGAATAGCACACGCTAAACAATGAGGAGGGTTAGCTTTTCAGTGTTCAGGAAGTGAAGGTGTATGAGCATCAGCCATGACACGTCAAAAGCTGATGCTCATACAACAAAAATGGATGCATGCAGAGAATGCAAAACAAGAGAGGTGAGACAAGGATAAAGAGGCATGAAGAAGCTACGTTAATCATTGCTACTCATTAGCATTGGCATGAAGCAACTTGTACCCAGAACACCTGATAGAGACAATTCTGCACTTCCTTGCTCCCTAGGAGTGACGAACGTCGTTCGCTGAACAGGATCTAGCTCACCCGTTGTTCAGCGTCAGGCACACAAGCGACTGACCTTGCTCTTTGTGGGCCATCACTCGGGGAGGCGAGGCATCAGATTTCGCCAATAAAAAAGCCTCGCCAAAGCGAGGCAATGTGCCCAATCGAGGCTGGATCACCTTGTGTAGAAGACACCGCGATAAGCAAGCTGGGGGTGAAGGTCACGTGCCGCCTGCATACGACGAGCGTTGTAGTGCTCGCGTCGATAGGTGAGTTCAACACTCTGCTTTTGAACAGCAGTGTGATGAGGGGCGTAAGTCTGACCTCTGTAGGTGAGAGCTGTCATGAAGGGTTCCTCGAAGCAAGTTCAGGTCCCCGTTCCTTGGCCTGAATCGAACTGCGCCTCTCCAAAAAGAGGTGAACGTTGTCGGTAGCTGTCGCTACAGATTATTTATAAGACAACCAGCGAAGGGTTGGTCGTTCAAGGGGATACAAAACAGTCCATCACCCCAAGTCAGCTCCAGGGTCTTGCTATGCGAGCTGCTCGGGGAAGAGCACGGTGGCTTTGCCATGTCGATTGACCTTCAAAGCAAGCCTGAATCAGCCTTAAAGCTCTTTGCTCTATCAATAGAAGAGCAACCAAGTAGTGACAGCAGCGGGTCTGGGTATGACCCCACAAATCCGACCTGTTTCGGGCCTTATTGCGAAGCAATAGGCAGGCGCAGCTGAGAACTCGGCGATGGTGATATTCGATGCACCGTCTATGTCTCCCCCTCCCCCCGGGCAAAGGATCGAAATGGCGGCGATGCCATCAGGGTGTCGTCAGTCCGCGCATGATGCCGAGCAATACCAGACTGCGCTTACAAGCTCCATCAAATGCTAAGGCGTAGATACTCCATAGCAAAAAGAAACCCCTGCCAAAGGCGGGGGCTCCTGAAACTCTTGAGGGAGTGTTTCCTTGTTTCCACCCCGCGAGAATTTCCTCCTCACATTTAAAGAGTATTTAATGTAAGCAAGTTCGCAATCAGCGTTATCCAGTGCATTGAATGGCACAGTGCGTCTATACCTGACCTGGGTTGGTTCTCCTTACGGAGAATCCCACCTCCTCACACCTTCCGAGACCCGACAAATGTTCGGGTCTTTTTTATGGGTACAGATTGGGGCAAGTGGCAAGAAGACCCTTCGCTATTGCTTCGCCAAAGCCTTGATCGCCAACAGACATGGCGTATTCGGTGAGGTCAGCTGCGTACCCTTCCTTGAGCACGTAATCCACCGCCTCAGTTCCCACTTCACCGACTTGGCCCTTCTCTGCGGTGAGCTCACACATCTTGTCGATCAAGAGCTCGAACCACTCATCAGTTGGATAGGCAGCAGCTGGATTGAAAAAAGCAACTGCAGTCAGCAACAGTGCAGGCAATACTTTTGAAAACCTCGTCATTAGTTTCTCCGCGGGTCAGTAGGCACAAGCTTCCACAGCGCTCCTTCTGGGACTTCAGATCCTCCTTTCATTTACGCCCCATGAAAGGAGGTGTGTCTTTTTGGCTTCACCTCGGCCTCTTGCCCTTCCAGCAAAACTCCACCGGATAGTCCTGACAACTCTTCTTCAGTCACCTGCTTTCCCAGAACTTCCCCAGTGGTAGATGCTATCTCGGGTCCCACCTTCATATCAGCGGACTCTTCAAACACCACACGCCAATCAGCCGCTCGGCACGGCATGTAGTCGCGTCTCTCTCTCCGGATACCGGCAAGGGTTGATGGGGCTCCGTACCAACCAGCAGCTCAGTAGGAATCCACGTTGAGCCCACCTCTGAACCAAACCCAGTAGCGACAGTTCGGCTGCGTCGTGGATTGCTTGGCTGCCACATGGGCTCCCTCTGAAAGTGAGGCTAGAGGCGCTGCAGGACTCGAGGTACAACAACCTGAACATCTCTGCCTGAACATCGCTGCCTGAACATCCCTGCGGGAGCAGCCTTATCACAGCAAAGGAAGAATTTTTCCAACTTTTGTTCCAACCCATTGAATATGAGCTGGATCTGTAGCCACCTTTATCTAACCCTTACTTCGGGCAGACCAATTGCACCGCATTGGATCTGGTGGAAAACAAGAGCACAAAGTTGTCGCCATGGCCATTTAATCCAGTTTGCTCACGCAGCAAATCAGTACTAGCGAGAGCAAGGCCACAGGTCTCACAGAACAACACCGGCAGAGTTGAAGCACTGCCTTGCATGGCCTGAAGATCCAAGGCTTGTCGGACTGCACGCTGCGAGCGTTCAAGACCGAGTCGCTCCACAAGAGCAGGCCAGAGATCGTTCGCCGGTGCGCTGGACGCGAAATCAACGGATAGTTGAGACATCACAGGGGCAGCTGTTCGATCGCCACCACAATCATCTGTGGTGAGACCTCAATCACCTCCAGAGGGTCCTGGTTGTCGAGGTAAGCCTCGAATGAAGAAAAACGTTCGATCCGGGGAGCCGCCTCCTTCACTGCACAGGCCGCAATCCAATCATTGTCGTCAGGCTTGACGGTCACATAAGCCTGCAAGGCCTCCTCCAGGTCACCTCCATCTCCGACACCCTCCCCATGCCAGAACGCTTCGAAGAATTCAGACATCGGACACGGGGAACGAGCGAGTTGATCATGACTCCGACCAGGTCCGCTGCACAGTGCCTAGAAGCTCAACAATGGGAATTGAGGGATGCGCAGAACAATGCAGGATTCGCTGTTCAGGATTGATGGTCAAGTGGCACTGGTCACGGGATGCCGAAGAGGCATCGGCCTGGCCATGGCGGATGCACTAGCCGAAGCAGGCGCAGACATTATTGGAATCAGCGCGACCCTCAACCCCGACAGCAGTGAGGTGGGAGAGGCAATTCGCAAGCGAGGCCGTCGATTTTCTGGTTATCGCTGCGATCTCAGCGACCGCCATGCGGTCGACCTCGTGCTGGAAAAGGTCATCAGCCAGCATCCGGTCATCGACGTGTTGGTGAACAACGCCGGCATCGTGCGCCGATCACCGGCAGAAGAGCACAGCGACGAGCTCTGGGACACAGTGATGGAGGTCAACCTCAGCGCAGCGTTCAGAGTCAGTCGAAGGATCGGGACAGTGATGCTGGCGCGAGGCCAGGGAAGCATCATCTCCACCGCCTCCGTGCTCAGTGATCAGGGTGGATTGAATGTGGCCGGCTATGCCGCCAGCAAAGCGGGTCTAGCCAACCTCACCCGCTCCCTAGCCAATGAATGGGCAGGACGCGGCGTGAGGGTGAACGCCATCGCTCCCGGATACGTGAAGACGGAAATGACTGCGGTGCTGCAGTCAGATCCACTCAGATCAAGGCAGATTCTGGAACGCATCCCCGCCGGTCGCCTGGGATCACCTGATGACCTGCGCGGCCCCGTGGTGTTTCTGGCCAGTGATGCCTCGCGCTATGTGCATGGAGAGACACTCATCGTGGATGGCGGCTGGATGGGTCGCTGAGCTCCCAGAACGGAGCGTCTTGCTGCACGGCATGGCTAGACACGGGCCAGAGAAGTCGGTAGTCCATGCAAACGCTGGAGGAGTATTGCCGAAGATTCAAAGATGCAGATGCCATCTGGCCGGATCTCCCGGTTGCCGCCGATGAACGGGAACAGTGGTGGGAGCGATGGTTAGTAGGCCGGGACTCGGCGGGATACTGGGATGATCTCCGTGAGCTACTGCCGCAGCTGTTACTGCAACCTGGCATCGACGTTCACAGCAGTGATGCCTATCAACGGTTGGTGATGCGGGGTGAACCTGCACAGGCTGCAGACCTGAAACGAGCGCCGGTTCTACGTGAGCCTTCAGGAACAACGATCACCATTGCGCAGCATCCGACCGGTGCCGTTCCGGTGCTGACCTTTAGCAACCATGAGGATTTCGTGCTGGCAGTGCGCTGTCTGGCCCACCGCTGTGAAGCGGTTCCGGTGCAGCCCACTGTGCATGCTCAGGCGATTTCAGGTCTGATCCACTGGGGGTTAATCCGAGAGTTAGGTGTGCAGACCCGATGCCAGATTCTCCTTTTACACCGGGCCCCCTACGCCTCTCTTCCAGTGGAGACAATTGCGGGTGAGCCGCCAATGGAGCGCTGGCTAGACCTGTCGCAGACCTGGCGGCTGGAACATGAACTCACCCATATCGCCTGCCGCAGGTTGGTTGGTGAAATGCGAATCAATCTGTACGACGAAATCGTCGCCGATGCCATGGGAATGACGGCAGCCCTTGGGCACTTCGATGCCGATCTGTTCCGGAGAGGTCTGGGGCTCACGATCGAGGGAGTCCCAGAAGCGCAGGCCAGGGCCCATGTCTACGTCTCAACGCTTGAGCCGAGCCAGCATCATCAGGCCTTTCAGCTCACACTCCAACGTGCGGGCGAACTGGAAAGGCTTTTGGATGAGCAGCGCTGGCCAGGGCACTCGATGGCGTTGTTGGAAAAGCTGGTCCGCGGGCAGCTGACTCAACCGTTGGCGGAAGCCGCCGGTTCGGAGCTGGTTTCGGAGCTGGGTTCGGAGGCATAACCGGCACAGCGCTGCTGATCAAGATGTTGGATGTGTCGACGTTCGCTGTAATACAGCTCCTGAAAACGCAGCGCTTCAGCGTTGAGGTCTTCGAACATGACGTGGATTCGTTGCTCCATGTCGACTTCCATCTCAACAGCCGGGGCTGACTGCTCGTCTTTTTCCTGCTCAATCAAAACGGCGATGCAACGCTCCAGGGTCTGCAGTCGCTGACCAGTCCAGGCTTCCAGCAGATGTCGGCAGCGTTTGTGGCTCTTCTGACGTTCGAGCATTGCCGCCGTTCCGCGCAGCTGATCCATGGGCCGAGACAGTGCAACACGTTGCAGCTCATCCGGCTCGAGCAGTGGCGTCAAACGCGTCACCAGATCACTGTTTTCCAACAGCAGCTGATCCGTGAGCAGTCGGGGAAGATCGAGGTCTGCCAGCTCTTCGCCGCGATCCTCACCACGACTAATCGCTTCAAGACGCACACTGCCGAGATTGCCTTCCTCAAGATCGGTGATGCCTGACCAGAGCAAACGGTGATGCTGAAGCGCAAAATCCTCGAGCTCCCGACTCCTCAGTTCTTGCCGAATGCCGGCCCGATGGGATGGGCAATGGAGATAAAGCAGCAGGATCTCCGCTTCTGAGCGTTCACGCTGGGAGGCTTCGCCAGCCTTCTCATGCCGGGCCGAGCGGCCATGCCAACGCTGACCCTGGACTTGCTGGCGGAGATCCTCTTCCAGTTGCAGAGCCAGACGCCCCTGCCCACCGCTGAGGCGCTCGGCCACCTGCTGGATGTAGTGGGTGCGGATGGCGGACTGGGGAAGCTTGCCCAGCAGCGCAACGAGCGAAGACACCGAACGCTGGAACTGATCCGCTTTGCTGAGATCCCTGCCCTCAAGAACCTGTTCGATCTGCCAGTCGAGCCAGAGCGGCGCCTGATCCAGCAGAGCACGGTAATCACCGGCGCCGTGATCCTTGAGAAATTCATCGGGGTCCTTTCCGGATGGAAGGTGCAGGACCCTCAACTCCAGTTGTCCCTGAAGCGCTAGCTGCTCCACTTCACCGATCGCTCGGTTGGCGGCACGGATGCCAGCACCATCGGCATCGAAATTGAGAACGATGCGCTTGCCATCACTACATCGACAGAGCTGGGTGATTTGCTGACTGCTGAGAGCAGTACCCAGGGAGGCCACCGAATTGGTGACTCCTGCCGCATGCAGTGCGATCACATCGAAGTAACCCTCCACCACCACAGCACGGTCGTCCTTACGGATTGCTGATGAAGCCCGGTCAAGCCCAAAGAGATGCTTGCCCTTCTCGAACACCTCCGTTTCAGGTGAGTTGAGGTACTTGGGCTCAGTGCCATCCAGGCTTCGACCACCGAACCCGATCACCCGCCCCTGGCGGTCACGGATGGGAACAATCACCCGATGGCGGAAGCGGTCATAAAAACCGTTCCCCCCTTTGCGGGGAACAACAAGACCGGATGCTTCAAGCAGTTCGGGAGCAAGTCCCTCCACCTGCTGCAGATGCTTGAGCAGGCCATCCCACTGATCCGGGGCATAACCAAGCTCAAACTGATCAAGGGTGTTTTCGCTCAGGCCACGCGTCTCACTCAGGTAGCGAAGAGCATCAGCACCAGCGTCGGTCCTGAGCTGTGCACGAAACCAGCCGGAGGCAAGCGCAAGCGCCCGGTGCAACTTGTCGCGGCGGGACAGCTGCTGTTTGAGTTTCTCCTGCTGAGGACCATCGACGGTCTCAACCGGCAGCTGATAACGCCTGGCAAGGTCAAGGACCACCTCACTGAAACTCTGACGTTGAAACTCCATCAGGAACTTGATGGAGTTTCCTCCTGCGCCGCAGGAGAAGCAGTAATAAAACTGCTTGGCAGGAGACACCGTCATGGACGGCTTGCTGTCGTCGTGAAACGGGCAGATGCCGACGAACTCACGACCCTTTTTCTTGAGCACGACGTGCTCACCAACAACATCCACGATGTCGGCACGTTCTTTAACGGCCTCGATGGTGCGTGGGTGAAGTCGGGGGCTGACCATCAGATCATTCTGCGAAAGACCGGGTTCAACGTCGATCAGGATGGCTGATGACAATCCTGAGAGAGATCAATACCATCCCTGCAAAGGTCTGGGAAGCAGAAACAGGGCTCGCTGGTGGAATGAACCCACCCAAATCTCTCTATCCAGGGCTCGATCAGGAACGGCTGCGGTGGCATCGTTGAGACCTAGCGTGCAGACCGCTGAATGCGAGGCCTGCTGACAACCATCCGCGGATCGCAGTCCCCTGAGGAATGGAAGGCCTGCATAAGTCTGGTAGGAGCGGCACTGGCCTTCAGCCTGATGACCGTGTGCGTCAAGCACCTCGGAGGCCGCTTACCCGTGGCCGAGGTTGTACTGATTCGATCACTGATCAGCCTCGCGATCACGCTCACCATGCTGTCGCGACTGGGAGTATCCCCCTGGGGGCATCAGAGGGGATTGCTGCTGGTGAGAGGAGTGCTCGGCACTGGCGCTCTGCTGATGTTTTTCCAGGCCATTTCCAGCCTGCCTCTGGCAGCAGCCACCCTTCTTCAGTACACCTACCCGACCCTCACAACGGTTTGCGCCTGGGCCTTGCTGCGGGAACCGATCCGCAAGCGCATCAGCCTGGCGATCCTGCTGGGGTTGTTCGGTGTCCTGCTTGTGGTGCAGCCCGAATGGGCAGGACAGTCGATGGCAGGGCTTCCACCTTTCTCGGCACTGATTGGACTGGGCGGAGCCCTATTAACAGCCCTGGCTTACGTGAGCGTGCGCCAACTGTCAGTGCGGGAGCATCCTCTTGTGATCGTGTTCTATTTTCCGCTCGTCTCTGTACCGGCGACGCTGCCGTTACTGGTCAACAACTTGGTGATGCCGACTGGGACTGATTGGCTGTGGTTGCTGGGAGTTGGTCTGCTCACGCAAATCGGGCAGGTTTGGCTCACAGAAGGCCTGGCGGCTCTCCCCGCAGCGCGCGCAACCTCGATCAATTATGTGCAGGTGGTGTTCGCAACCCTCTGGGGTGTGTTGATCTTTGCTGAACCGATCACCAGCACCGTCATCATCGGGGCGCTCTGCGTGCTCGGCGCCACGCTGATCAGCCTCAGCGCCAAACAAGGTCAGGCTGGATCAATAGCCAGCGGATAAGTGATCCAGGTCTGCGAACGACCGTCATCGGAACCACTCGGCAAGGCCAGTCTCCAGCTCTGCCCCCGTTCACCCTGTTCAAGAAACAGCTCGAATGGACTATCGACCTTGACCGCATCTCCAGGCAGTCGCCAATCAAAGCGTCCGATGAGATGCACGCCTTTCTGATCACCAATGCTCAGACTCTCCTGTTCCTCAAGACGGACCCTGGTTACCTCTGGGGCCCCAGAAGCCTCAAGATCCAGGGACTGGGCAATCGCACTCTGGGTGAGCTGAATCTGCTGACCAAGAGCACTGAGAATCACACCTCGAGGTGGATGGTCGCCCAGCGAACAGGAGCTCAGCCCAAGACTGATCAAACTCGCGAACAAGACGAACAGAACCAACCTCCGCATGCGATGTAGAGATTGCATCACTGCAAAACGGAGTGAACGATCAGACGGATTGAAAACTGAACTCTCGATGACCTGGATGCCAATCATTTGCGGTGTCTGGAGTGATCACCCTGGGGTAACCGCTCCAGGCTAACTGCCACTGGAATGCTAGAACCACACTCTTCAGTCAGAAGATGACATAGCCCCGCTTAAGTAATCCAGCAACGACTAGTCGGTCGCCGAGGCAGCAGCAATATTCCGCTCCCTGTTGAACATGAACAGACCAAAGGAAAAAGCAAAGGAAATAGCAAACGTTACTGCAATATAGAGATACCAAAACTTCATTTTCAGCCGGATACCTTCAGCTGCATAGAAAACAAACGAAGCAATCAGAACAAGCGTGAGATCAGCGGCAATAAAACCCGCTGAGGCATTAGCCCAGACTCCCTGGGAAAACAAATTAACGATTTCAATTGGGTCCGTAAGGCCCAGGACTTCCGTTTCTTTAATAAACTGATAAATGCAATACCAGGGCCACGCAATACCAGCCAGTGCAGTGGCTCCATAAAGGCCAAGTCGCAACTTTGCCATGTTTCAGAAAACAATTTCTAACATTCTCACACGCCAAGCACTGCTCAGGTAACGAAAGCTACAAAGACTGAACCTGGCAGTGATCTTTCAATGAATTCTTCCATGACTCCTCCAATAGATTGATCAATGAGTTCTTCAATGAGTTCTTCGATGAACTCCTCGAGAAGCTCATTCAAAGGGTTAACAAAAAGCTCAAATCAATCACATCCAGTTCAGCGCTCTGAACCGGCCCAAAGGCCTTCATGAGAGCCATGCAGAGGATGACCCGGGTGCTGACGCCCTTCGGCGTAATACAGCTTTTCAGCCATGAGATCTCCGACCATCGGCCGTGCATCCGATTTCGCAGGGATGGCCATCAGAGCAAGAGCGGCAAGAGAAGCAAATAGTTTCATGTTTAATCACAGTGCAAGACATTGAAGCGGACAGCCTCATGAATCAGGATCAAAATGCAGGCCCTTCATTCATGATTGATTGAACCAGGGGAGTTGCATGACTCAAATAAAACCACAACCAACTGTTTCGGTGTAATCCAGCTTCAAATCAACGTGAAGTGTGGAGAGCCGCCATCAAAGGTTCGGTCGGCAACTTCAAACATCATTAAGACAACAGTTCTGGAAGTGATTGAAACTGTTTAAGAGTGCAATTCATGACAGAGTTTTCAACGTTATAAGGCTTCCAGAAATTCATTGATCAACGGCATGAACGATTAAGAGCCATGCGAACAGAAGCAGCCAGCGTGATGCCTTATTCAAAGTGGCATTGCCCAGTGGCTGCCGAGCGTCGATCTGGCATTCATCAACCTGCGAGGCTCTGAATTCAGCTTTTAACGGCATCATTGATACAAGTCAGCGTTCAACAGACAAGGGGATTTCATGATCGGCTGGCTTCGGGGCGAACGGATCCAGACCTGGGAGCAGGGAGGCCGCAGAGGCGTGGTCATCGCCTGTTCAGGGGTGGGTTACGAGGTTCAGCTGACCCGACGCGACCAGGAGTCTCAACTTGAAGACAGCTGCACTCTCTGGATTCATCAGGTTCAGCGAGATGACGGTTCGACGCTCTATGGGTTTCCCCAGCAACGGGACCGGGATTTGTTTCGAACCCTCATCGCAGTGAATGGAGTAGGTCCCCAGATGGCTCTCTCGCTGCTCGATTGCTGCGCAGCTCCGGAGCTGGTCATGGCAATCATTGAAGGGGATCTGAAGCGACTGACGCAGGCCCAGGGAGTCGGCAAGCGCACCGCTGAGCGGATCGCGGTGGAACTCCGAGACCGCCTTGGGGCCTGGGCACCCGATTCCAATGAGTCGTCACTGTCCATCGTTGATCGCAGCGACGTCAAAGCGCTGCCAATTCAGCCCGATTCGCTGCAGGAGCTGCAACTCACCCTTGAGACTCTCGGCTATGAGGACCTCGAGATCCGACGGGCCATGCGTGCTGTCGCCAGTAGTTCCGAAGTGCCTGAAGACAACGACAGTGAAGGATGGCTGCGCGCCAGTTTGCGTTGGCTCAGCGAATCGGCTTAACGGGACCGCGGGAAGGTAAGTTGGTTCTTTGCTCTGTCAGGGCCAGACGCCGCGCATGTCGCTCGATACCACCGAAAAGCAGCAGCTGATCAACAGCCACCAGACCCATGCCACCGATACCGGGTCTGCTGAGGTTCAGGTGGCCATGCTGAGCGAGCGCATCTCGAAGCTCAGCAGCCACCTTCAACAGAACATCCACGACTACTCCTCGCGTCAGGGGCTGTTGAAGATGATCGGTCGCCGTAAGCGCCTGCTCAGCTATGTCAGAGGCAAGAGCGAGCAGCGTTACACAAGCCTCATCGCCAAACTGGGGATCCGCGGCTGAGCCGCATCCCGAAATCTGCATGAGTCATGGCTGAAAAGCGCGATCCTCTTCCCTTTGAACCGCGTCGTTCAGCTCCAGAGACCACTCGGAATCAAGCGATTCCAAGAGAAGTGGCCAACCGCATGGCCCGACGTGTCGCCGTTGCAACAGGGGTTCCATCCCTGATGGGAATGGCGGTTTTTGTGATCAGTTATCTGGTGGTGAGTCGGGGCATTCTCGATGTCCCGCCAAGCATCACCCTGCTGGGGTCTGGCTTCTTCTTTCTGTTAGGTCTTGTCGGACTGAGCTACGGGGTTCTGTCCGCAAGCTGGGAACCGCAGCCGGGAACACTTCTGGGGCTGGAGCACCTAAAGCCCAACCTGCAACGACTGCGCAGCTCGATCAAAGCCCAGAAGCAGACCTGAGTCTGTTAACCGTTATTTCATCAATGGGTCACTGCAGCTCACGGTGAAAGCACTGTTCTGCAGATGTTGCTGAGCCGCGGCCACATCCTTAACGCAGAACTGGGGGCCAAGGCGCACGTAACGCACTTCGTGGCCTCTGCGTACGGCTGCCACCACAGGCACGCGAACACCCAGCTCATCCTGGTCAGGACGATGGGCCTGGAGACACTCCCTCAGCTTGTGCTGAACCGCCACATCAGAGGCTTGATCGGGATCCAGCTCCACCAAGAGCAGGCGAAGGTCATCAATCGCGCGGCAGTCATCCACGATTAACTGCACCCTCTCGTCGCGTCGATCCACGGCGGCCCAAACCAGAAGCCTGGCCTCGGCCATCAGGTGATCGCAGAGCCTTGCATAGCTTTTCGGGAACACTACGGCCTCACATGAGCCGGTGAGGTCCTCAAGCTGAAGAATCGCCATGCGGTCGCCTTTACGGGTGGTGACCTGACGCATCTCACTCACCATCGCGATGGCACTGACCTTCGACTTGTCGGCCTGCTCTTCCAGGCTTGCCAGTCCGATTGGTGCCAACAGACGGGCGGGTGCGCTGAGCTGCTTGAGAGGATGATCAGAGAGATAGAACCCCACCAGGTCTTTTTCAAGCTTCAGTTTTTCGCTGGGGTGATAGTCCTTCACAGGAGCCGCCTTCGGAGCAAGGCTCAGATCCGTGCTGCCATCTGTTTCAGCCTCGGCAGGAGCTGCCATCAGATCAAACAGATTGCCCTGGCCGCTGGCACGATCCCTTGCCCGAGATCCTGCCCAATCCAGAAGAAGATCAAGATCGGCAATCAATTGCGCGCGATTGGCCTGTGGCTCCAGCGCATCGAGTGCTCCGCAGTGAATCAGCGATTCCAAGCTGCGCCGGTTGAGCACGCTGGAGGGAAGCCGGTCACAGATGTCAGCGAGTGACTGGAAAACACCATCGGTTTGCCTGGAGCGGATCAGAGCCCGGATGGCACCATCGCCGAGGTTACGCACCGCCGAAAGCCCGAAGAGGATGCGGCTTTCCCTGGGGGTGAAGTCGGTTCCGGAGGCGTTCACATCCGGTGGCATCACTTCGATGCCCATGGCGTTGCAGTTGGAGATGTACCGCTGAACCTTGTCGCTGGCTCCGGCATTCACCGTAAGCAGCGCTGCCATGTAGGCCACTGGATAGTGCGCCTTGAGATAAGCCGTTTGGTAGGTCACCGCTCCATAGGCCGTGGAATGGCTCTTGTTGAAGCAGTACTCGGCAAACAGCACCATCTGGTCGAACAACTCGTCGGCAACTTTGGTGTCAACGCCGCGTTCCGTGGCTCCCTTCACGAAGATGCCGCGATGCTTCTGCATCTCCGAAACTTTTTTCTTACCCATGGCCCGACGCAGCAGATCCGCTTCTCCAAGGGAGTAGCCGGCCAGGTCCTGCGCGATGCGCATGATTTGCTCCTGGTAGACCATGATTCCGTAGGTCTCACTCAGAATCGGCTCCAACGTGCTGTGGGCGAAGTCGATCGCTTCACGGCCGTGCTTGCGGTTGATGAACTTGGGAATCAAGCCAGCGTCGAGGGGGCCAGGTCGATAGAGAGCCAGAATTGAGGAGATGTCCTCCAGAGATGAGGGTTTCAGATCACGCACGATCTGACGCATCCCCGTGGACTCGAGCTGGAAGATGCCCTCAAGGTCACCTCGGGCCAGCAGATCGAAAGTTCCCTCATCTTCCGGAGGCAGCTGGTCGGGATCGATCCGTGTGCCACTGATCTGCTCGACAAGCTCGAGGGTTTTGTCGATCATCGTGAGGTTTTTGAGGCCAAGGAAGTCCATCTTCAGTAGACCCATCGACTCCACGTCTTCCATGAAGTACTGGGTGATCACCTGACCGTCGTTATTGCGCTGAAGAGGAACCAGTTCGTCGAGGGGATCAGCGGCAATGACCACACCCGCGGCATGGACGCCGAACGTTTTGTTGGTTCCTTCGATGCGCATGGCCATGTCGACCCAGCGCTTCACGATGGGATCCTTCTCGTAGCGATCCTTGAAGTCGGGATTCGGCGACTGATCGCCAATCATGGCTTTTAGTTTAGCGGGCTTGCCCCTAACCACAGGGATCAGCTTGGCCAGTCGGTCGGCATCGCCGTAGGGAATATCCATTACGCGGGCCACATCCTTCAACACAGCCTTCGAGGTCATGCGGTTGAAGGTGATGATTTGCGCCACCTTTTCGTCGCCGTAGCGACGCGTGACGTAATCGATCACCTCACCACGGCGTTCAATACAGAAATCGGTGTCGATATCAGGCATCGACTTGCGTTCCGGGTTGAGAAAACGCTCGAACAACAGGCCGTTGCTCACGGGATCGATGTTGGTGATACCGAGGGCGTAGGCCACCAGTGAGCCTGCCGCCGAACCACGACCCGGGCCCACCGGGATGCTCTGTTCGCGGGCGAAACGGATGTAATCCCAGACAACCAGGAAATAGGTGGGAAAACCCATCTGTTCCATGATCTTGAGTTCGTGCACCATCCGTTCGGCGTACACCTCCTCGATGGTGTCTGTGGCTGTCAGACCGAGACGGTCACGCAGACCCTGCTCGGTGACCTCTCGCAGATAGGTGACAGGGGTATGGCCATCAGGAATCGGGAAACGGGGCATCTGATAGCGGCCCAGGATGTCGTAGTCCTCGACTTTTTCTGCAACAGCAACAGTGTTGGCAATCGCTTCCTGCACCACTTCAGGCTCGAGGTGGTCGGCAAAGAGATGGCCCATCTCCTCTTCCGATTTGAGGTATTCGGTGCCGGTGTAGCGAAGACGCTTTTCGTCGCTGATCAGCTTGCCCGTGAGCACGCACAACAGAGCGTCATGGGCCTCCACATCATTGCGAGTGAGGTAGTGAGCGTCGTTGGTGGCAACAACCTTGATGCCCAGTTCACGGGCGATCTTGACGATCTCCACATTGACGATGCGATCTTCCGGAGACCCGTGGTCCTGGATCTCCAGGTAAAAGTCGTCACCAAAAATGCTCTGGTACCAGCGAGCAACATCGCGGGCCACATCAGGTCGTTCACGCATGATGGCTTGCGGAACCTCACCGCCCAGACAGGCTGTAGCAACGATCAAACCTTCGGAATACTGAGCAAGTAGATGCTTGTCGACGCAGGCGCGTGAAAAAATTCCACGGCCTCGCATCCCACGCAGGTGACTGATGCTGGTGAGTTTGACCAGATTGCGATATCCGACGGCATTTTTGGCAAGCACCACCAGGTGATATCGACGCTCCTTCTTGGGTTGCGGATCATCAATCGAACCATTGATGACATACATCTCATTGCCGATGATCGGCTTCACACCACTGTCCTTGCAGAGCTTGAGCAGCTCGACAGCGCCGTACATGACCCCGTGATCGGTGAGAGCCAGAGCCGGCATTCCCAGCTCCTTGGCTCGTTCCACCATCTGAGGAAGCTGAGAAGCACCGTCCAGCAAGCTGTAGTCGCTGTGGTTGTGAAGAGGGACGAATGCCATACACCCAGCCTAGGTGCATGCGCAAGATGCAGCGCACAGGCAACCCTGACAACACCAGATGCGGTGCCGCCTAGGTTGAATGCCTGCTGTCATGCAGGCACCAGACCCGCTTCCGGCCTGGACGTCATCACCTCCGCCACCTGCTCGTACTGATGGGCCACCTGCAGCAGACGGGGCTCTTCCAACACATTGGCGATGAGCTGCACCCCGATCGGCAAACCGCCGGCATCGAAGCCGCAGGGAACACTGATGGCCGGTAGACCGGCGAGATTGGCCGGAATGGTGAGCAGATCCGACAGGTACATGGCCAGGGGATCATCCGCATGAGCACCTTTCCTGAAGGCGGTACTGGGGGCCGTGGGCGTCAACAGCACGTCAACCGACTGAAAGGCCGTATCGAAGTCGCGCCGAATCAGCGTTCTCACCTGCTGCGCTTTCTTGTAGTAAGCATCGACATAACCGGCTGAAAGGGCATAGGTCCCGATCAGAATCCGACGTTGCACCTCACTGCCGAACCCCTCCGCACGACTTCTGGCAGTCATTGCAGCCAGAGATGTTGAATCATCAGCCCGGTAGCCGTACTTCACGCCGTCGTAGCGAGCGAGATTGGCGGATGCCTCCGAGGGCGCGATCACGTAGTAAGTGGCGATGCCATCGTTAAAACGGGGACAGCTCAGCTCGACCAGTTCGGCACCGAGAGCCTTGAGCTGATCTGCTGCCGCCAGCACTGACGCCTTCACCTGCGGGTCCAGACCGTTCTGGTCAAAGCACTCGGTGACCAGACCGACGCGCAAACCTTTGATCGGAGCGGCAAGGGCAGCGGTGTAGTCAGGAACGGGCACATTCAGACAGGTCGAATCGCGAGGATCAGCGCCTGCCATTACCTGCAGCAGTTCGGCAGCATCCGCCACCGATGAGCTGAAGGGTCCCACCTGATCAAGAGAGCTGGCAAAAGCCACAAGGCCATAGCGACTGACTCGCCCGTAGGTGGGCTTGAGACCAACTACCCCGCAGAAGGACGCGGGCTGACGAATAGAACCACCGGTGTCAGAGCCGATGGAGGCGAGGCATTCGCCGGCGGCAACAGCCGCTGCACTGCCACCGGAACTGCCACCCGGCACATGCTCAGGATTCCAGGGATTGGCAGTGGCACCGAATGCAGAGGTTTCGGTTGAACCACCCATGGCAAATTCGTCCAGGTTGGTCTTGCCCAGAAGAACCGCTCCGGAGGCCCACAGTCGATCGGTCACCGTGGATTCATAGGGAGGCACGAATTGCTCGAGCATGCGGCTGGAGCAGGTTGTGCGCACTCCCCTGGTGCAGAGATTGTCTTTGATGCCAAGAGGGATCCCCGCCAGCGGCGGCAGATCCTCACCAGCATGTCGAGCCTCATCAATGCGATCAGCATCAGCACGGGCGCGCTCTGCCGTGACTTCAAGAAAGGCATGCACACTGGGGTCGACCGCATCAATCCTGGCCAGGTGATGGTCGGTGAGTTCCCTCGCGGACACCTCACCGTTTGCCAGTTGCTGACGCCATTCGGCGATCGCCATGGTCAGGATTTGCGTGCAGATGAGACGCTATCAGTCAGATGCTTACGCATCGGACTTGTCATGCCTGGGAATCGATCGTGAACGGTTCAGATCGACGACAGCGCACGAATGAATGTTCGAGTGAAGAGGGTGATTCCGAGGACACATCACTCAGAAAAGACGGCAGCTCACGCTCCAGGGTGGAGCGGCGCACGAAGGGACCGAACCAGTAGGTGACGTCTGGGCCATGGGTCTGAACCCTGGCCCACCAAGCCATTCCTAGACCGTTAGCAATCGATCGCATCGGTCGGTTCAGAGGGCCCATGGCGGAGCGATGAAGTCTCGCCATTGTGCCACTTTTAACCTTGGTGAAAATCTTCAAACCATCAACTTGCTGAGACGGCACGTTTCAAAGATCGATGCTGCCATCGAAGGCTGGTGCTGTGGCTTGCGGAAGACGTTCGAGTTGCAGATCAATTCCTGGATCCTCGGGCGGGTCGTGGGAGGCATCAGGCTCGCTGGAGGGCTGCATCCCAGCGGTATCGGATGCTTCCGCCGGTGATGAAGTCCCGTTCTGTGAGGCTTCAATCTGCTCTGACGGCTCTGACGGCTCTGATGGAGGTGGAGAGATCTGGGGGCGCACGATGCGGGGAGAGGGGTTCTGTCCCTGAAGTCCCTTCATCCAGCCTCGACGAGCCACCTCATACAGGCAGAGAGCGGTGGCGACGGAGGCGTTCAAGCTTGGTGTGACACCACGCAGCGGGATACGAATCAACTGATCGCAATGTCGACGGGTCAGCATGGACAGCCCCTGGTCCTCCGAACCTGTGACCACCACCAGCGGACCTTCTAAATCGACTTCTTCAAGAGTCTGACCACCTTCCTCGGCAAGACCAACCACGCGATAGCCAGCATCCTTGAGGGTTTCCAGAGAGCGGTTGAGATTGACAACCCGAGCCACAGGAAGATGTTCCAGGGCACCAGCCGCAACTTTGGCTACGGATCCTGTGAGACCTGCACTGCGACGCTGAGGCAGGACCACTCCGTGGGCTCCTAAGGCTTCAGCGGAACGAACGATCGCACCGAGATTGTGGGGATCGGTGAGGCCATCCAGAGCCAGCAGCAGTGGAGGTTCATTGAGCTCACTGCAGCCATGAATCAGATCTGAAAGGTTCAGGGTGTCTGCTGCAGCGGTCTGCAGAGCGATTCCCTGATGGACTGCACCACCAGTCATCTGAGCCAGACGCGCCCATGTGACCTCCTCCACCAGGACTCCGGAGGCCTTCGCATCCCGGAGAAGCTGCATGAATTTGGGAGCACTACGCATCTCACTGGTGCACCAGATGCGATGGATCGGACGACCGGCCTCCAGTGCGGCCTGGGTGGCATGCCGGCCCCAGAGCAGATCATCAGCCACGGAATCAGCCCCATGGGGAGTGGCTTCGCCGCGGGGCTGGTCTGGAACCTGACGGTCATTGCGTTCGGCACGACCAGGGCGGATGTTGCGGGACTCGCCATCACTGAAGCGACGGCCTCCAGGACGACGGTCCGGGAAACGCCTGTCATCGGGGCGACGCCCCTTAAAGCGTTGGTCGCCATCGCGGCGATCCTCAAAACGCCGATCGCTAGAGCGCCGATCGTCAGAACGTCGCTCTTCGGGGCGCCTGCCTTCAAAACGCCTGTTGCCATCACGTCGTTCACCATCACGTCGTTCACCATCACGGCGATCATCGGAGCGACGGCCTTCAAAGCGACGATCTTCAAAACGGCGGTCATCCGAACGGCGTTGTTCAAAGCGCCGGTCCCCATCACGACGATCGCCACGGCCTGGTGGTCTTGATGCATCTCTTGCCCCCCCACGGAATGCACCATTCCGGGACGGTCCGCGTCCTCTGGACTCTCCGTCATGTGAT